>JBCBQE010000025.1:0-18301 GCA_039820385.1 Cyanobacteria bacterium J06635_10 | reverse complement strand
GGCAGCAAAAGATCGCAATGCTTTGGGAGCCTTGGTAATTACAACTTTTAACTTTCAATCCCAAATACTTGCCCGGATTGTGAGAAGCTGTAATTACCAAGGCTCCCAAAGCATTGCGATCTTTTGCTGCCCAGCTAAAAGCTGGAGTTGGAGCAAAATCTTCAGTCAACACTACGTCAAACCCTGCATCCATCACAGTTTTAGCAACAAACTGAGCAAAATCTTCTGCCATGAATCGGCGATCGTAACCAACAATTATGGTACGATTGCCTACCATCTTTCCATATGTATATAATAATACTTGCGCGGCTACTGGCGCAACCAGGGCTAAACGTTCAAAAGTGAACTCATCGCCAATAACGCCGCGCCAGCCGTCCGTACCAAACTTAATGGGTTTACTGGCAACTGGCATCTTGTTATCCTATCTTTAAATTCTACTCGATGGATTCTAGCACTTCCTTCTAGATAAGGGTAAAAAAAGTTTTCCGTAACATTATGAAAAATAAATAAAGATTTTTGTCGATCGATTAAAAAAGGTGCCAATAGTGCTACTATTATTTTTTATATTTTATTTAGAAAGTTAGGACTGCACAAGGTAAGAGGTTTTGTCAACGGATCTATTGATTTGTTTGCAGCGAAAAAATAACTGTAGCCAATGCACTGACTAAAAGTTTTTTGGCAATAAAACAAGACAAAATATAGTCGTTTTTTTTGAATCAAGCCGACTATTATAGCACTTTTAAGTTGATTGTAGTACTAATGTAATAACATATGGAAGCCTCTGTCCGAGATAGAAGCTTAATTAAAGGGCAGGGTTTAAAAACAAGCGCGATGGAGTTGTGTCCAATATTTCTGTGATAAATCGCCTGCCCCGTGCCTCCGTTAAATATGCATCACGGCTATTTGAATGGGATATCTCTGGGGCATAGGCAAGAGAACTCGTGACACTCCTACACTTGAGCAAGCGGTAAGTATAGGCTTCTGGCGGATAACTCCATCCAGAAATTCGTTTGTGGTACTCCAATTGTTTCCCACTACCGCGTTTTATAGTGAAGTCGTGCCCTTCTCCACTTGAATGATTGAAATACCATTCTAAGGAGCTTCCTTGAAAATTTTACATACCGGAGGCCCCAGGCGGCTATTTTCAAGCAATTTAAGACCGCACTTCCAGGTTTTACCCCTATCAACAGTAGTCAAGGTACAGACAGTTAACTAGAATTTTAGTCTTTGTTAAGACTTCTTTATGATAACCAACACGGATATTGAAAATCAAGGTACTGTCCCCTCTCCCTCTGATCTCGACGAGAAAAATTGGTCGGGGGACGTACCTTGATTTCCCGTCCATTCATCCCACGCTTGGGCTTCGCGGCTTTGTCATGGGGCTTCTGCCCGATTAAGCTAAATTGAAAAATAACTACAGGTAAATATAGAGAAGCGACACTCAGGTGCTGCTTCTCTACAAAAGCATAAAAGGGCATTTTATTTTTTTAGTTCTGCTTAAGGAGATAAACGTTCAATCTTCCAACTATCGTCAACATCCTTTGTATAAAGTAAACGATCGTGAAGACGGCTTGAACGTCCTTGCCAAAATTCAATTTCTGTTGGTATAACTCGAATCCCGCCCCAATGAGGAGGGCGGGGTATATCTTTATTGTGGTACTTTTGTTTTAGTTCCTGCAAGCGTTCTTCAAGTACTTTTCGGCTTTCGATGACTTCACTTTGATTGGATGCCCAAGCACCCAAACGACTATTAAGAGGACGACTGTAGAAATATTTATCTGATTCGCGATCTAAAATTTTTTCCACGCGTCCGTAAATTCTAACTTGACGTTGTAACTCTGCCCACCAAAACACTAAAGCAGCTTGAGGATTTTCTGCTAATTCTTGCGCTTTTTGACTGTTGTAGTTGGTATAAAAGACAAAACCGCGTTCGTCAAAATCTTTCAACAGCACCATTCTTGCTGATGGTTTACCTTCTGTGGTAGTTGTAGCCAAAGTCATGGCATTCGGTTCTAGGATATCAGCACTCAGAGTTTGGTCAAACCATTTCTTGAATTGTAGAAAAGGGTTAGAATTGACCTTGGTTTCGCTTAAGTCCTGCAAAGTGTAGTCTTGACGAAGGTCAGCTATAGTTTTATCCATTACAATTAATTGTGCCTAGCTACTTACTCAAATTTAATAGTTTACCTATCTTTTGTTTTATTTATCTAGGTCGTGTTTCTACCCTAAATACCCGCAGCAAATATCGGCAGCAGCTAAATTGCAAAGTATGCTCTCCGAAGGCTTCTAATATTAGTTTCTCATAGCCGATGCAGTTCAAGGTAAGTTATACCATTACCAATGAGCCGTCTTCAAATTACTTTTGTCAATTGTCAATACTTTTGTTAGATTGCCTTCATTATTGAAATAGTAGAAACTAAAAATTTATGTGGATGCGCCGTTGGGCTTCCCTACAAAACTTATTAATCTATGGTTTAAGCGCTCCGATTATAGCCCTTAACGTTGGACTGCTGTCTTTTCTTTTCCATTACTTTCGGCATCCACTGACTATTTTAAGTATTGCAGCAATCCTGGCTTTTTTGCTCAACTATCTAGTTAAAATTTTAGAACGCCTTCGTATTTCTCGCGAATGGGCGGTAACTATAGTTTTGCTCCTGACTTTAACGCTTCTGGTTATTATCGCTATTACCCTCGTACCCCTTGTCATCAATCAAACTATCCAACTTAGCGATAAAATCCCCGATTGGTTAAGCAGCTTTCAAAACCAAATAGAACAGCTAGAAGCCTTCGCGAAAAAACGAAGCTTGCCGTTAATAGACTTCAAAATATTAACCAATCAAATTAACGCCAGTATCGAAAACTTACTACAACTATTACCATTTGGTGCTGTGGGATTTGCAGGAACTCTAGTATCAACCCTAGTTAATACAGTGTTAGTAGTTGTGCTAGCGTTTTATATGCTTTTATATGGCGATCGCGTTTGGCATGGCTTGATAAACCTCTTACCTGAAAAAATCCGAGTACCTTTAAACAAATCCTTACATCTGAATTTTCACTATTTTTTTCTCAGCCAGTTTTTACTAGGATTGTTCATGGTGGCGAGTCTGACTCCAATCTTTTTAATTATTAGAATCCCCTTTGCTTTTTTATTTGCTGTAGTTATCGGCATATCCCAACTTATCCCTTTTATTGGAGCAGCTTTAGGCATTGGTTTAGTAACTATACTGCTGCTACTACAAGACTGGTGGTTAGCAACTCAACTAGCATTCTTCTCTATTATCATGCAGCAAGTTAAAGATAATCTGATAGCTCCCAAACTACTGGGAAATTTTACTGGACTAAATCCTATCTGGATTTTTGTGGCTATTTTAGCGGGTTTTGAGATTGCTGGATTATTAGGAACATTGCTTGCTATTCCCATCGCTGGAACTATTAAAGGTACCTACGATGCGATTAAAAAGGAGAGTTCAACTCAAGAAGGTCCATTTGAGGATTAAATGTCCGTGTATGAAATTACTCTTATACTCATCACAACCTTACTTAAAGCATAGCCAAAATTGCTCAGAAAAAGCTGTTATCAAGTTTTAAGCATTATGTATTTGATTGTATAAAATACTCAGATTAATCTAATACAAAATCTAGAAAGACACCGTGTATATTTGGGTAGAACTCTTGCGTCCTAGTCTAGGTTTAATTTAAACTCTTCCCATCCCCTCTGCTTTCATCGGTCTGCAAACAAGTTTTATATTTAATCGAAAATTAGTAGCCTTTAATACTGGTTATCCAAATTAATTATGAGTAGTGTAAAGAGGCATATCTTTGACCCACTAAAAAATATACATGCTACAAGAGTACTTTGAGTAAAAGTTAAGAAAAGACTAATAAAAAGTTAATCTTGAAATCGGTGTGTAGCAATTTATAACCTGAATCCAGTATGAGGGTGATAATTAAAATGTTATTTTTTAGTAAGGAAAGGTATAAAAATATCGTGATATACTTTCTTGGTGAATTTTATTCTTAGACTTTATTGGTCGTATATGTGTAACTGGTGCATTGCTCAAAATACTTTTTTCTCAAAGTTATACAACTAATACTTACCATTCATGGCGGGTATTAATTGGAAAAAAACACCGAAACAGTAAGCACAATTAATTACTTAAGTCGATAGTTGACCATGAGACAAGTAAATTTAGCGGTAATTTTTATCTTTTGTTTAGGTTTCGCGATATTCGGCATAGAAAATACGGAATTAGGAACTATTCATCTAACTCCAGGAGTGGAAATACAAGCACCAATTTCAATTGAGTTGCTTATAGCCTTAGGCTTAGGTGGAGTAATGGCTTGGTTGTTTAGCTTGTGGATTAATTTACAAGGATTATTCCGCTCAAGACAAAAAGTTGATCGAAAAGACGATCGCATTGAGGAATTAGAATGCAAGATTGAAGAGTACCAAGCCCAACTTCAATCTTTACAACTTTCTTTACCACCGGCTCGCGATTCAGTTGCACAAGAAGCGGAAGTTAACGCTTAATAGAGAAAATGGGTTATGAGTTATAAATACCTTTGATAAAGGGATCTCATAAATTAATTTTCACTATTATCCTATTCCCGAGTGTTCCCCAAGCCAATTCTGCCCTTTCGCCAAATTTCTAGTACTTGTCGATGGATGCCCCTCAGCTTTTAGAAACAATCACCCAACTAATTAATCAAGCCGAACAAGGAGAAATTGATCCTTGGGATGTGCAGGTAGTTGAAGTGATAGATCGCTATATAGAACTCATGGCACCCGAGAAAAGGAAGAAGGGGTATGAGACAGATTTATCTCAATCTGGGCAAGCATTTCTATCAGCATCTATGTTGGTGCTATTTAAGGCCAATACTTTGATGGAAATGCAATTAACAGCTTCGGAAGTAGATACCCCTGAGTCGGATGTTGTGGTTGATGGTGAAGATGGTTTGCTCGAACGCGTGGCAAGACTACCTTTAGAGAAACAGTTGCGGCGGCGGCTTTCCGCAATGCCCCCACCTGCGCGTCGCGTAACTTTACAAGAGTTAATCGACCAATTGCAGGTAATGGCGAATCAACTGCAACTGGTGCAAAAAACCAGCAAGCCAAAGGCTACAAAACGTCAACCTGGTGTTAGATCTCTAAAAGCAGCACTAGAATTAGCACACCAAGAAAATCTCACAGAAGTTGCTGGGGAATTAGAACAAGTTTTGCATGCTAAAGCTGCGGAGCTGCATCTTGGAGGAAGCTGGATGAATTTGGAACAGTTAGTAGAATGGTGGTCTCAGACTAAATCAGTATCCGATCTAGGTCAAGACCATTCTCACGGTGAAAATGCTCACAAAGTGAGTGTATTCTGGGCACTACTGCTGCTTTCGGCTCAATCAAAGGTAGAGTTGTATCAAGAGGAGTTTTATGAAGAAATAAAAATCCGCTTGCTTGCAGAATCCACTAATAACCCCATGTCTCAGGCAGCAAGTTAACTCTACAGACAGGGGCAATCGGCAGAGGCAGCCTGTTTTGTTATAAAAATTATGTTTTCTGCAATGTCGGGAACTCAAATACTTTTTCTTAATTTCCACCTCCGTTGAAAGCTAGAGCAAACTTTGGGTTAGATACTCAAATGTGAGTAAATTGATATATTGGCAATTTCATATCATTTAATCTGCCAATAAAAAGTTATATAAATGCTTTGTTAATGCATTATCCGTGCTTTTGGGGATGACTTCATACAAATTAAAACAGATCATGAAGTATTGCCCAATCAAAGTAAACTGGCTGGCTAATTTGCTCAAATTTGGGATGACGAGCCAGCTTACCGAGGCTCCCCAAGACCGAATTGCCTCCCGTTTTACCGCACTGCTTCACCGTTTTCTGTTCTAGAACCGCTAGTCCAGTGCTGTAGCGGATACTTACCGACCCTAAACATTGTAAAGGCTAACTTTACTCTAATTGTGCCGCATGTGGCATAAAAAAGAACGACCGATATTCAAATCCCTTTTACGTTTTTCTTCCGCGCTATAAATAGACGCGGTTTACAAATTCCTGGAGGTTTTTAGATGAAAGCAATGATTTTGGCTGCGGGTAAAGGTACTCGCGTTCGTCCGATTACCTATACTACTCCTAAACCAATGATTCCCATCCTGCAAAAGCCAGTGATGGAATTTTTACTTGAACTTTTACGTCAGCATGGCTTCGATCAAATTATGGTCAACGTTAGTCATTTGGCTGAGGAAATCGAAAGTTATTTTCGAGATGGTCAGCGGTTTGGTGTGGAAATTGGCTATTCTTTTGAAGGTAGTATTGACGATAACGGTAAGTTAGTCGGGAAAGCCGTCGGTTCTGCTGGCGGAATGAGAAAAATTCAGGATTTTAAAACTTTTTTCGACGATACTTTTATTGTATTATGCGGTGATGCTTTAATCGACCTGGATTTAACAGCAGCGGTAAAATGGCATAGAGAAAAGGGTTCTATCGCTACCATCATCACTAAAACAGTACCCCGGGAAGAAGTTTCCAGTTACGGTATCGTTGTGACTGATGATGATGGACGTATTAAGGAATTCCAAGAAAAACCAACTGTCGAAGAAGCTAAAAGTACAAATATCAGTACGGGTATTTACATATTTGAACCAGAGATATTTGAACACATTCCTTCTGGAGTCGAGTATGACATTGGTGGCGACTTATTCCCCAAATTGGTAGAAATGGGTGCGCCTTTCTACGCTAAAGCAATGGACTTTGAATGGGTAGATATTGGTAAAGTACCCGATTATTGGCGAGCAATTCGCGGCGTACTTTCAGGGGAAATTAAAAACGTACAAATCCCTGGAAATCAAGTAAAAGAAGGAATTTACACTGGTTTAAATGTTGCCGTAAATTGGGACAAAGTAGATATTACCGGGCCAGTTTACATTGGTGCAATGACCAAAATTGAAGACGGAGCTAAAATAGTTGGCCCAGTTTATATTGGCCCTTCTTGCTGCGTGTGTAGCGGTGCTACCGTAGAAAACAGCGTCATTTTTGAATATTCTCGACTTGGCCCAGGAGTCAGATTAGTTGATAAGCTAGTCTTTGGTCGTTATTGCGTAGATAAGACTGGAGCATCAATTGACGTTCAAGCTGCTGCTTTGGACTGGTTGATTACCGATGCTCGTCAAACACCACCTTCCAATAACCACGCCGAGCGTCAAGCGATCGCTGAGTTATTAGAAACTAATCCTAGTTGAACGGAAATTATAATTATAAAATCAAATAAAACCCGGTTTCTTGTTTTTTTCGAGAAGCCGGGTTTTTGATGTTTTGGTAATGGGTAATTGGTAATAGGTAATTGGTAATAGGTAATTGGTAATTGGTAATTGGGCATTGGTAATGGGTAATGGGGCATTGGTAATGGGTAATTGGGCATGGGGCATTGGTAATGGGTAATTGGGCATTGGTAATGGGTAATTATTGGTAGGGTGCTGTGACGTTATGAAATAATTTGAACCTAGCTCAAAATTTTGTTGCTAACGTCACGCACCATCGGGTTTAAGTATCAGTTTGTAGTTTGTAGGGTGTGTGACGCTACGAATAAAGATGAACGTAGTGATAAATGTTGTTGCTAGCGTCACGCACCAATGATGTCATGTCCGATAAATCAGTTTGTAGGGTGTGTAGTTTAGAACAAATCTGAACGTAGTAATAAATATTGTTGCTAGCGTCACGCACCAACGAGTGACTGGTAATATTTTTAATTATTGAATTGATTTTTAGTTAATTTTTCGCAAGTTGCAATATTTAAGTATCAAGTAAATACATTGACGTTTCAATTACTCATCAACTTCCGAACGTCCTCTAGCTTGATAGATACTCTCTGAATCCTAGGATGAATAGGGGGTTCAGCGTTTTCTGATTATATAGAGTTTTTCAGTTGATTCCAACACATTCGCTTACCTCACCCCGCCCTCCGGGCACCCCTCTCCTTGTGAAGGAGAGGGGGAAGAGTTTTTACACCCTTCTCCCTTAATAAGGAGAGGGGGAAGAGTTTTTACACCCTTCTCCCTTAATAAGGAGAGGGGGAAGAGTTTTTACACCCCTCTCCCTTAATAAGGAGAGGGGGAAGAGTTTTTACACCCCTCTCCCTTGATAAGGAGAGGGGCTGGGGGTGAGGTTCATATTCCATCCAACCGCAACAAAAACAAACATTTTTTACACAAAACAACATATAAAAACCATAAAAATACTGATAATTTATCTGGGGGTACTGCAAAAAAATATTGCATACCCTCTATTTTCTCAGAGATATAAAAAATTGTTAGTAAATTCAACTATAGGATTGAATCATGCGCTACAGTCTTAAATTACTTGCTGCAACCGTATTTTTAGTTTCCTCACCCGTGGAAGCTTTAGTCACAGACAATTCATCCGTTATCAATTCATCCGTTGTCGTTGTTGAAGAGAAGATAGCGCAGGTAGAAGGGAAGAAACAGCGTAAAGATGAAGCGTTGCGGTTGAATGAATTAGGTTTCCAGCAGTTGAATAAAGGTGAATACCGAGAAGCGTTAAATAATTTTGAGCAAGCTTTAGTTATTGTTAGAGAAATTGGAGAGCGTAAAGGTGAAGGTGCTATTCTCAACAATATTGGCAGAGTTTACGAAAGTTTGGGAGAATACACCAGAGCATTAGATTACTACCAACAAGCTCTAGCTATTCATAAACAAATTGGTGATAAAGCGGGGGAAGGTATTAATCTCAGCAATATTGGTTCAGTTTACGATGATTTGGGAGAATACACCAAAGCATTGGATTACTACCAACAAGCTTTAGCTATTGATAAACAAGTTGGCAATAAATCAGGTGAAGGTACTATTCTCAACAATATTGGCTCAGTTTACGACAACTTGGGAGAATACACCAAAGCATTAGATTATTACCAACAATCTTTAGCTATTACAAGACAAGTTGGCGATAAATCTGGTGAAGGTATTACTCTCAATAGTATTGGAGTAGTTTACGGCAATTTAGGAGAATACCCTAAAGCATTGGATTATTACCAACAATCTTTAGCTATTTTTAAACAAATTGGCAATAAAGCTGGTGAAGGTGCTACTCTCAATAGTATTGGATTAGTTTACGGCAATTTAGGAGAATACCCTAAAGCATTGGATTATTACCAACAATCTTTAGCTATTACAAAACAAATTGGCAATAAAGCAGCCGAAGGTATTACTCTCAACAATATTGGCAATGTTTACGACAGTTTGGGAGAATACGCTAAAGCATTGGATTACCATCAACAAGCTTTAGCTATTGCAAAACAAGTTAGTAGTAAAGCAGTTGAAGGTACTACTCTGAGCAATATTGGAGGAGATTACAGCAGTTTGGGAGAATACCTCAAAGCATTAGATTACTACCAACAAGCTTTAGCTATTAAAAAACAAATTGGCGATAAATCAGGTGAAGGTGCTGTTCTCGATAATATTGGGAGTGTTTACAATAATTTGGGAGAATACCCCCAAGCATTAGATTACTTCCAACAATCTTTAGCTATTCGTAAACAAATTGGAGATAAAGCAGGAGAAGGTACTACTCTCAACAATATTGGCGGATTTTACAACATTTTGGGAGAATACGCCAAAGCATTAGATTATTACCAACAATCTTTAGCTATTAAAAAACAAATTGGCGATAAATCAGGTGAAGCTACTACTCTCAACAATATTGCTGTTCTTTTACAAGCCCAAAAACAACCCAAACTAGCAATAGTATTCTACAAACAATCCGTCAGTACCTACGAACAAATCCGCAAACAACTAAAAACCCTCCCTAAACAGCAACAAGAATCCTACACTAAAACCGTTGCTCACACCTATCGCAATCTTGCCAATTTACTAATATCACAAGACAGAATCCTCGAAGCACAACAAGTATTAGATTTATTAAAAATCCAAGAATTAAACAATTATTTAACTCAAGTACGGGGAAGTAATCAAAAACTCGTTATTCTCAAACCCGAAGAGGAAATTCTCAAGAAATACAATCAACTACAAACAAGTGCGATCGCCATCGGACAAGAATTAACTAAACTACGCAAAATACCAGAAAAAAACCGTACTACAAAACAACAACAACGCATAGCTGAACTCGTTAAATTAGAAACAGAACTCAACAAACAATTTAACGAATTCAGCGAAAGAAAAGACGTTATTGCACAATTAGATAAACTCAGTCGTCAAGCTCAAGAAATGGCAGTTAAGTTAAAAGATTTGGATGGATTAAGGGATGATTTAAAACGTTTAAATGCGGTAATGCTATATCCTTTAATATTAGATGATCGTTTGGAATTAATCATCACCACACCAGATTCCCCTCCGCTTCGTCGTACCGTGCAAGTAAAACGTAGCGAACTCAATCAGGTAATTACAGAGTTTCGTCAAGCTTTACAAAATCCAGATTACGATGCAAAAACCCCCGCTCAAAAACTTTATAGCTGGCTAATTAAACCTTTAGAAAACGACTTAAAACAATCTGGAGCTAAGACTATTATTTATGCTCCCGACAGTCAACTCCGCTACATACCTTTATCCGCTCTCCACGACGGAGAACAATGGTTAGTCCAACGTTTAAATATTAATAATATCACTGCTAAATCCCTCACCGATTTTACAGCCAAACCTAAACCACAACCAAAAGTTTTAGCGGGAGCTTTTGTTAATGGGAATTATAGTTTTCAGGTTATAGGAGATAATTATCGTTTTCAAGGATTACCATTCGCTGGTAAAGAAGTCGAAAATATAACAAAATTACTCCCTAAAACTACTAAGTTAATTGATAAACAATTTAATGAAGAAGGTATGATGCAAAGAATGAACGAATATAATATTGTTCACTTTGCAACTCATGCTGCTTTTGTACCGGGAGATGCTTCTAAATCCTTTATTTTATTCGGTGATGGAGATATAGCTAATTTAAAAGAAATCGGTAACTGGACATTAAATAATGTTGATTTAGTCGTATTAAGTGCCTGTCAAACCGGAATCGGTGGTAAATTCGGTAACGGTGAAGAAATATTGGGTTTAGGATATCAATTTCAAAGTCGTGGAGTTAGAGCGACAATCGCTTCTTTATGGAAAGTATCTGACGACGGAACGCAATTATTAATGAACGGTTTTTACAATGTTTTGCAACAGAAAAAAATTACCAAAGCCGAAGCATTGCGACAAGCACAAATAGCTTTAATTACTAACGATTATTCCGCTGTTGGTGGAAAACGTGGTGGGCTTTTGGTTGAAGGTGATGGTGATGATAAATTAAAGCAAACTGATAGTAAGCTGCAACATCCTTATTATTGGGCACCGTTTATTTTAATTGGGAATGGGTTGTAGAGATGTTATATAGCCCTTTTGGCTTGAGTGCAATACACGAGGGAACCTCACCCCGCCCTCCGGGCACCCCTCTCCTTGTTAAGGAGAGGGGGAAGAGTTTTTACACCCCTCTCCCTTAATAAGCAAACAGGAAGGTTTTGCACACCCCTCTCCCTTAATAAGGAGAGGGGGAAGAGTTTTTACACCCCTCTTCTTAATAAGGAGAAGGGGAAGAGTTTTTACACCCCTCTCCTTAATAAGGAGAGGGGCTGGGGGTGAGGTTTATCTGTTTCAAGAAGAAAGATAAGTATACCGACTCAAACTTTGTTCATAAGTTTGTAACAGTCGCTGAGATTGCGCGATGGTGATTTGGTTTTCTTCCAAAGCTTTTTCGCAACGCTGACGGATTCTTTCTACCATGTCTTCGGCATCGTGCTGTACATAACCTACTACCTCACTCATGGTATCTCCTTTAACTACATGCTTAATTTGATAACCCTTCGGTGTTAACTGAATGTGTACGGTATTAGTGTCGCCAAAGAGGTTATGTAAGTTACCCATGATTTCTTGGTAGGCTCCATTGAGAAACATTCCTAGATAATAGGGTTCTCCAGTTTTAAAAGCATGTAGCTCCAAGACTGATTTAACGTCTCGCAAGTCGATAAAGTTATCAATTTTACCGTCACTGTCGCAAGTGAGGTCAGCTAATATACCGCGCCGTGTGGGTTCCTCATCTAAGCGGTGTATGGGCATAATTGGAAATAATTGATCTATAGCCCAGCAATCTGGTGCCGATTGAAACACCGAAAGATTTGCATAATAGATGGAAGACATAATTATTTCCAAGTCTTCCATATCGTCGGGTACGTATTCTTGCTGCTTAGTAATGTTAAGAATTTTATAACAGCAAGCCCAGTATAATTGTTCAGCTTTGGCTCGTTCCCTCAAGGATAAAATTCCTAAATTGAAACGACTAATGGCTTCTTCTTTAAACTGAGCTGCATCGTGGTATAACTCTTGGTAATTCTCGTCGTTGATAGATTGGTAAGTTTCCCACAAATAGGAAATAATGTGAGATTCACCTTCTTGAAATGCTTCGGGTGGTTCGTGGGGTACTTCGCTGGTACTGAGTACGTCAAAAATCAGTACAGATTGGTGGGAAGCTACCGCTCTTCCACTTTCGCTAATCAGTGTTGGTACGGGAATATTTTGTTCTCTACAGGCATCTTTTAACTCTGCCACGATGTCGTTGGCATAGTTTTGCATATTGTAGTTTTTAGAAGCATAGAAGTTGGTTTGAGAACCGTCGTAATCAACCCCCAAGCCGCCACCAACATCAAGATATTTCATATTAGCCCCCAAGGAAGCCAACTCAACATAAATGCGGCTAGCTTCCTGGATAGCATCTTTAATTACATTAATAGCCGAAATTTGCGAACCGACATGAAAATGCAGGAGTTGTAAAGAATCCAACAATTCTGCATTCCGTAACTTATCGACAGCGCGAATAATTTCGGGAATATTCAGACCGAACTTAGCGCGATCGCCACTAGAAGTTCCCCAACGCCCCATGCCTTGAGTACTGAGCTTGGCACGGATTCCCAAGATTGGTTTAATTTCTAATTGGCGACTAACTTCAATGACTAAATCAACTTCTTCAATTTGTTCTAAAACTAAAATTGGAGTTTGTCCGAGTCTTTGAGCTAACATTGCCGTTTCAATATATTCACGGTCTTTGTAGCCATTACAAATTAATAAAGCCCCCGGCGTATCGAGCAGTGCTAAAGCAATCATTAATTCCGGCTTAGAACCTGCTTCTAAGCCAAATTGATGGGGTTTGCCAAAACGTACTAAATCTTCAATTAAATGGCGTTGCTGATTGCATTTTACGGGAAATACACCCTGATAAACCCCAGGGTAATTGTAGCGGGCTATGGCTTTAGCGAAACAAGCATTAAGACGCTCGATTCTGTCTTCTAAAATATCCGAAAAGCGAATTAGTAAGGGTAAACCCAAATTACGCAGTTTCAGTGCTTTTACCAGTTCATACAAATCGAGAGAACCACCGCGCTCGCCTTTTGGAGAAACAGTAACATGACCCGCCGCATTTATGGAAAAATAAGGCTGTCCCCAACCTTCGATACGGTATAGGGCTTCACTGTCTTCGATTGTCCAATGACTTCGGTGGGAATCTGAAATTGTACTAGGTGGCAGAAGTTTTTGAGCTTTTTGATTTTTACTGAATTTAGCTTTAGCTGTTTTGCCATTCAACGGTGATTGAACTATTTCAGCCGATGTAGCACTTGACTTAACACCCATTTATTAGTCACCTTCGTACTTCACCCACGAAATTACAATTTAACGCATTCGTGTCTCAGAGGAAACATGCGTGGGGGATAAATTTTTGAGAGACGAGGAGAGGGGGGATGGGGGGATGAGGGGATGGGGGGATGGGGGGATGAGGGGATGGGGAGATGGGGAGATGGGGAGAGGGGGGGATGAGGGGATGGGGAGATGGGGGGATGGGGAGGGAAATAAATTAGTTGTTGACAAAAAACGAATCACGAAGGACAAATAACAAGTGATGGATTCATTAATTTATAGGAGATAGTAATGGAGCGCACATTTTTAGCAATCAAGCCAGATGGAGTACAGCGCGGATTGGTGGGTGAAATAATCCGCCGCTATGAGAGCAAAGGCTTTACTTTAGTTGGTTTGAAATTAATGTCAGTTAGCAAGGAATTGGCTGAAAAGCATTATGACGTTCACAAAGAAAGACCGTTTTTTGCTGGCTTAATACAATTTATTACTTCTGGCCCTGTTGTGGCGATGGTTTGGGAAGGCGAAGGAGTTATTGCTGCTGCCAGAAAGATTATTGGCGCAACCAATCCCTTAGCAGCTGAGCCTGGAACTATTCGTGGTGATTTTGGAATTGAAGTTGGCCGTAACATTATCCATGGCTCGGATGGTGAAGAAACCGCAAAACAAGAAATTTCTTTATGGTTTAGTGACGATGAATTGGTAAGTTGGCAACCAGAATTGATGCCTTGGTTGAGTGAGAAATTTTCCAAAGAATTAACTGCGAAGTAGTAATTCGCCTGG
This sequence comes from Cyanobacteria bacterium J06635_10, assembly GCA_039820385.1. Taxonomy (GTDB): domain Bacteria; phylum Cyanobacteriota; class Cyanobacteriia; order Cyanobacteriales; family Nostocaceae; genus Rivularia. The sequence goes on along the minus strand of JBCBQE010000025.1, from coordinate 3,847 downwards.
GGAAGGAGATGAGGAGATGAGGAGATGGTAAGCCACTGCTGCACCAGGGTTCCCTGAATGTGCAAGTGGCGCAACCCGAAGGGGGAGATGGGAAGAAGATTAATCACTCCTAACTCCTAACTCCTAACTCTCCTAACTCCTAACTCCTAACTCCTAACTCCTAACTCCTAACTCCGCGAGCAACTAACTCCTAACTCCTAACTCCTAACTCCTAACTCCGCGAGCAACTAATTAGTAACTTCTGTTTTTTCACTTTCTTCCGTAACTTGTGGAACTGTGCGCTTAGAAAATCCCCAAGTTAGGATGATGGCAATAGCGGAAATCATTAGCCACTGAGGGGGAATCAAAGCTTCGTTGATTACTCTTAACAATAAGCGCATTCCTACAAATGCGACGGTAATATAGCCTGCATCTTCGAGGTAGACAAATTCATCTAACCAACGGATAAATAAACCCGCCATGAATCTTAGGGTAATAATGCCGATTGTGGTTCCTGTAATTACCAACCATTTCGTATCAGAAACGGCGATCGCAGTAGTTACACTATCTAAAGAAAAGGCTAAATCTGTGAGTGCAATTACGGGTATTACTTGCCACAGAGATGCATATCGGGGACCGTGATGATGATGTTCTTCATCTTCTTCGGAGGTAAAGTGTTGATATACCAACCAAAGTAAATAAGCTGAGCCGATTAGCTCAAACTGCCAATATTTTTGTACCCAAGTGGCAGTCAGAAGTAAAGTAATTCGCAGAACATATGCAACGACTAAACCTATATTGAGAGCTTGACGTTCGAGTTTTTTGTCGTCAAGCCCCTGGGCGATCGCGGCGAGGGCAATGGCGTTATCAGCTGATAGTACCGCCTCCAGAAAAATTAAAATAAGTAAGACTATAGTTGCTTCAACACTGAAATTATATTGAAGGTAATCAAAAATTCGCTCTAGCATTAGGGATTTCTCAAACAGCGCAATTAAAAGTGAACCACGAACAAATAATTTATTATCAGTAGCGCAATAAAAAGCTACTTTATTAAAGCTTAACCTTATTGGGCTACATTATCGAGGCCAAAATATACAATATTAGGTGTGGTTTTCCTACGGTGAAATCCGATTGGGAATCAAAAGATTAGTTAATTTTAGTCAGTAAACATAAAAACTAAGACTTTTAGTTTAACTATTGTTACGACTTTTGCAGTTATGAAAATTAACAATTATTAATGCTCTACGACATATTTCTTTGAAAGTAAATATGTAAGAGTATGATATTTAAGTATAAAATTCAAGAACTAAAACTACTTAAATTCAATCAATAATTTAATCTGTGAGGAGTCAATATGTCTGAACCTACACGGCTTCCTCAGCCAATAATTTTAATTAGAGGTTTTGGTCAATTAGATGTTTCGGATGATAAACAAGATGCATATCAAGGTTTTAATGAAGGTACTGTTTATCCGTACAAGAAGGGTGAAAATTATATCTATGAAGGATTTATTCTGAGGTTTCTAAAGTCGAATTGGAAGTATCAGGATGCAACAAACGTAGTGGGTTACTATGGCAAACAGATAGCTGAGGATCCGGTGCTTCCTCGGAAATTACTGAATTTGGAGCAGATGCTTAATAAAGGTGTTACTCTATCTCCTCAGCTGAAAAATCTCGAAGAGAAAAACGTGATTGAAAACTTCAAACGCTTGCAGTCAGAAAAATTTTTCTCTGGAGATAAAATTGTTATCTCGCCAGCAATGGCCTTACATTTACTCGAATCTGTAGAAAATGTTTCTCAGACGATTTGGGTGTTTCGCTACTACGATTTAAACGATCGGACATTTAAAACTTATGGTAGAGCACTTGTGCGATTAATCGATTTTATTCGAGAACTCGCACACATTCATAATGCTGAAAAGCCAAAAGTAAATATTATTGCTCATTCTATGGGTGGTTTGTTGGTGCGAGAAGCCATACAGCGAACTTATCCCGAAATTTATCCCGAAAAGGAGCAGCCAGCGAAAGATTACATTAACAAAGTTGTGACTCTGGGAACCCCTCATCAAGGTATTTCATTTCAAGTGATGGAAAACTGGATTGGGATTGCTGCAAAAGACGAAATAAAACATTTCAACCCTGGCTTTCAAAAAGATGCAACAAAACCAGTATCTTTCCTCAATTTTCATCAATATTTTCCAACAGAAAGATTGCTGACTATAGTTGGTACTAATTACCGCAGCTATCACAAGCCATCAATGTCTTTCTTAAACCGGTTATTTTCCATAGAGGATGAGTATGGAAAAACTTATAATCGTAGCGATGGGTTAGTCAAACAAAGCTATGCCCAAATACCTGGCGTACCAAGAACATTTATTCATAAAAGCCATAGTGGTATAGACTCACTGGTAACTTCCAGAGAAGCCTTTGAAATAGCAACGCGTTTCTTTTTTGGTAACTTGCGTACGCGGTTACGTTTTGTACGCGGTAAGGTACTTCGTGGTAAAGATTTATTTGGCAAGAGTGAATTCTTTCTAGGAGTTTGTATTAAACCCCGTAGTGTAGACTTTGAGTTATTTCATCAAAGTAAAGAAGCAGAAAATTGTTACGGCCCTTTTAGTAAAACTAATCCTGAATATCCAGATAATAATATAGATTTTCGAGAAAGTAATGAAGAGCTTGCTTTTAATTGGGCTGACGATAACAAGTTGATTTGGGAAGGTTATTTCGATACCAGATCTATTATTGAAGATGAAAGTATTGCAGAAAAAGATATGGTAATGCGGCTTGATTTTTATGTCGGCGAACGGGATTTATTAGGTATTGGTTTTTCCGACAATGTTATTTTCCGCAAGCAATATTACATCCGGGCTTTGTTACCAAAAGATAATCGCAATATACAGCTTTTTCTGCATAAGGATGAAAGGTTTGCTAATCGCGATCATGGCATACCAATGGAATTTAATAATGGTGGCTGGGAGTTTGATGTTCGAGGAACTGGTTTTGAGGGTACTTTCAAAATCGAAGTTGATGTTGTTCCTGAAGTGGGAGAGCCAAAATTATTTTCTATAGAAAAACGTAAATTTTTATAAAGATGTAGCAGTGAGACGTAGTAAAGGTATAGATTGAGGTTATAAATGCCAGACATAAACAAGGATATATACGGATGAATTTACTTTCCAGGGTTCAAAAAATTGCTCTTATTTCTTTAGCATTAATCGGTATTTTTGCTTCACCAAGTTTAGCTAGTGGAGATCTAAATGTTGACTGTAACAATGCTCAAACAACTTTAGAAATGAGAGTTTGTGCTAACAATTTTTATGGGGAAGCAGATAAGAAACTGAATCAAGTTTATCAGCAGTTGAAGCCAAAGTTTGGTAGTTCCCAACAGAATAAATTAGTTACTGCTCAACGTGCTTGGATTCAATTTAGAGATGAAAGTTGTGCTTTAGAAGGTGCTTTTGCTGAGGGAGGTACTTTAGAACCAGTTCTTGAACTTAGCTGCTTGGCTGGTGTTACCGAGAAGCGGGTTAAAGATTTGGAAAGGTATTTGGAAATAGTTAATAATCAGTAAATATAATTTTGGTTATATTAATCAAAGAATCGCTCTCAGCCTGGAAGGCTGGAGCTACAATTACAAAGCCCACATTAGTGGGCTTAATTTAGCACATTTTTATAAAGAGATGGTATGAACAGAAATTTCTTATACCATTTCTTTATAAAGATGCGCCAAAGAAAGCCCGTGCAGACGGGCTTTGTTTCGATAGCCCCAGTCTTCCAGGCTGAGGGCGATTAGCGCAGCCTCATACAGAATTGGTATTAATTATCTTCTTGAAAAAGTCTAAGTTGATTTTCTGAAATACTTGTAT
>JBCBQE010000024.1:0-18538 GCA_039820385.1 Cyanobacteria bacterium J06635_10 | reverse complement strand
AGGGAAAAGCAACAAATATCTAACCCAAATCATGAAATTAAAGTAAAAGCCTATAAAGCTGAAGTTAAATACTATCTAGAACAGGCGAAAAATGCTATCATAAATGGTCAATATCCTTCAATTTCAACCATTAACAAACTAATTGAAATAACCGATAATCTTTAAATGCTTGCTGTCATCTACAAAAAGCCTAGATTCCTTAAAACCTTACAGTATGTGTTAGGCAAAGTAGGTGCTGCAATCATTGGGAAGAATATATCTGGAGAATCACCAGATAACTTAAACAAAGAATTTCTGGAAAGTAAAAATACCAATCACCGGGTTAAAAGACATTGCGCTCACTTGATTTTAAGTCTACCCAAGCAAGAGAGCGTTGATGACTTAACTATGAGCTATATTGCAGGTGATTTCCTTGAATCAATGGGATATCGCAATCCAGATGATATTACCCAAAATGTACCGTTTGTTGCGGTACGTCACCATGACAAAGAGCACGAACATATTCATATCGTTGCTTCAAGAGTACGGTTTGATAGTAGTTGTGTATCTGACTCCTGGGATTATCTCAAAGCTCAAAATGCAACTAGGGCGATCGCTGCTAAATATGATTTATCCATAGCACCAGTCAGCAGTAATGCGATCGCAAATAATTTAGCAACGGCAGGTGTTGATGCAAGCATTAGTCCCAACCGCTCTCCCTCCATTCGTCAAATCAACGCCAATCACCAGGAGCCTTCTTTCAAGGAAACTATCGGCGAAGCGATTGAAAACGCGCTAACCAACAGTAAAAACCTTACAGAGTATGCATATAATTTATATGATAACGGCGTAGTAACTAGAGCTAAATTTGATGGTAAAGAATTGTTGGGCTTTTCTTACGCTTACAAAGGTAAATATGCTGCTGGTGATCAAATATCTCGCCGCTATAGTTGGAACAATATCCAAACTGAATGGGAATTAGAATACAATTCAACTCTTGATTACGAACCATTAAAACAAGTTGCAGAAGTTGCACTCAAGTATAAAGGCGAAGAATTACCTCCACTAAATATTTCTCATATAGAAGATGTACACGCAATTAGCCCCCATGCTCAGCTTTACAACCAGATGAAGGCTATGCTTAAAAAATCAGAAGCAGGACAAGTTTATCCCGATATCCCTACCCCAGTAGAAGATGATAAGGTAGAGAAATTATCTTATCCAGAAGTTGAGGAATTAAAAAATAATCCCGGTAAAGACAATGAATTTCCAGAGACTAAAAAGAAAAACAATGAAATTGAATTATAAATTCCTCATCTCACTTTAATACCAATTTCGGAGCTTTAGAAGCTCCATTCTTTTCTTGACTTACAATTTGCCGATAAAGTTTGTTCTGATAAACAGCAGCGGATGTATACAAATCTTCCCAAAGCTCGGTACTCCGACTCAACCGCGCACCAACTGGATTACCTGCAATTTTTTCTTTTTTCAAATAATCCAGAAAATGCTTCTTCCACAGATGTTGAATCAAATCTTCCCGAAATTCCTCAAAAGGCATTACCCATTGATAACGATTGTCTAAGAACACTCTATACGCTGCAATCAAAGGAATAGCCAAATCTCCTGGAGTACCAAAACCAAAAGAATAGCGGGAATCCGCAAGCAAAGTATTTTTTCTTGTATCGACAGAAGCTAACGGATTACTCCCCTTTCTTTGAGGATGACTTATATAGGTATAAATGATTTCATGCAACCGTGCTTCTATCCACAAAGCTTGAGGTAAAAGGTGCAACAAATTGCTCATCCGTTGCTTTTCTGATTCAGATATATCTGCTGACCTTCCAAGGCTTTTTGGATGCTTTCCGTTTTTCTTTCCGTTATCTGGATTGTAGCGAATGCAATCCAAACAATTTATCATTTTATATATGTGGTTAATTGAGCAATGCGAATCCTTAGGAGCGCTGCTTTGATTTTGATAGTAAGCAATCCGATACTTGAATTGAGATTGCTTTTCTAACTTAGCAATGTAGTCCTTAATAAAATCGTAATCCCCACGGGCATTCATGCGAGAACGCGAATCTACTGGAGAACTCGTGTTTGTAGCTAGACCAATATCTTTGGATGATTCCTCATTTAAGCCAACATAAATAATAACTTTGACAAAAGCTTTATCCAAGTTATAGCCATAATCTAAAGCGGTTTTGAACGCTAAAACGGTATGACCACCATTCAAAATACCGTGATGAGCATAACCTTCCGAATATTCCAATATTTCCAACTCTAGCTCGTTATCATTAAGATTTTTAACTGAATGCGCCGATATCGTGATTCCGCTATGTTTGTCAGCAAATTTTTCCGGAGCGGCATACAAGGAATCCAAAATCTGCTTGTAAACCGAGCTTTTACGATTCGGTTCTCTAACGTTGGGAGTTAAAGGAAGGTTGTCAGGAAAATCTTTTACTGAAGCTAGAGCTACAATACACTTATTCTCTGAAGAAGATGATAAGCAAAAAGAATTTTTTACCCTGAGATTATAAGTTTTAGGCATATCGATACTTGTTAGTTGATATACAATATCGATTTAATAGTAGTGCAATGCTGTAATTTGCAACTAAATTATTTCAAAATGTAAATTAATTCAGAAAACAGCGAGTCAAGCAGAAAATTAACTTTAACTAACACAAACTAAGAATTATAACTTTTTAAGCAAAAAGCTTATATCGCAAAACTTTTTAATTATTCTCTTAAAAAAGTAATAAAAGACGGTTAGTATAGGGTGAGCTTCAACAGGAGTTATGTGCCGAGGATTCGCCACGATTGAGATGCTAAAAAGTCTATGAGAGCAATAAAAATTTACGAATATTTACTTGCATTGCTGTTATGGCAAGTATTAGCTGAAACGAATAACTCGAAATTACTACTCAAAACATATTTTTCCGCAAAAATATTAATACCCCTCAAGAAATAGTACTTCTTAAGGGGTATTATAGTTTAAGGCATATTGCCTCTCGTGATTTATTAACCATAATTTTAATCACGTATTAGGGATTGTTCTCTAGTTTGCTGACTTACAACAATCCCTGAAAATAAACGAAACCTCAAAAAGGAGAGGATAAACAATAAAAATGTACTAATTTCACCTCGCTTTATTTAATCTTAGTGAGCAACTGAATAAAAATCAAAACCACTTTTAGAAACAAATCTTGACGGTGCTAAACCGTTAGACCATTGCTTTCCGCTAGTTGTTTCGAGTAAGAGACCACGCTTTTCTAGACTAAAAAGCAACTGAAAGGGTGAAATAGATCGCCAGACCATACTACTTACAGCAGTAAAACCACTTTCCAAAGCTTGATAACAAATGGAAAGGCGGCACAGACCGTCTTACTCTTACTTGTTTCAGCTTATCACAAATTGTGGTTAGTTACTCGCTACAAAGAAATAAAGCAACGTATCGTTCATTTGTTTTTATTATGGGTGCAGCAGCTTATGATTACGATAACTCATCATCAAAGCGTCTAAAACCAGAAGACCCTTTAGGACAGCATTTTGTCAAATACTTCCAACATGGTTGGAAATTCATTCAAGCGCCAGTACCGAAGTATGGAGAAAAACCCTCATGGCGTACAGAAACCCGGTATCCACTAGAACTAAGAAGTCTGTGGTCGAAGCAGCAAAACCCTGACTTACTGCTGGGACTGAGACTAGGCACCTTTACCAACTATTGCCTTCTGGACATTGACAAGGGTAGTAAAAATCACCCCGATAACAGCAAAGAGAAATTTAACCAGATATTACTGACTCTGGAAAGTATTGGCTTAAAACGTGATATCACAATACGCTCCAGTGAGAGTGAGGGGCTTCACATATATTTCTTTCTGCCCGAATGTGTCCACTCCTTATCTTTAGCGCTTGCAGTCAAACACGCTCTCATTAGGGAGGGGTTTCAATTAATAAAGGGAGAATTGGAAATCTTTCCCAACCCAAAGCCTTACAACAAACTCCAGCCAACCAGCTTCAACGCCCACCGTCTGCCACTGCAAGCCAACTCCTTCATCCTGGATTGGGACTTACAACCCACCTCAGACGACATAAAAATTTTCCTTGACTGTGCTGACTTAACCGCTCAGTCTCAGGACATGGAAGTCTTGAAGGAAGCAATGGAAGCTGCTGACGAGTGGAGGAAAAGTCAATACGGAGTATTAAACGGTAAAACATCGGCTGCTGAATTTTGTGCCGATCTGGAAGAACAAATTGAGCCGGGTTGGACGGGTTTCTACCAAACTAATGCTCTACTTTTAAAAATTGCCAAGTACGGAATAATCTTTTTGCACCACCTGGGGCAAAACCTTATTGATTATATGCAAGAGACCGTTCCTTCTCTACCAGGCTACAAAGAGTATTGTAGGCACCAGCACGAGATAGGCAGGCGGATAAGAGATATAGCAGCAAGTGCCGAAAGATACCCGTATGTTCCTTGTCCAAATTCCCCTCTGCGTCAGAACACTTACAAAGACCATTTCTTTGGAGCAAAGGAAGAGGAGACTAAAGTAAAACGTTTGCACCCTTCAAAGAAAAGACGAGCTGAAAAAATAGAGAAAGTTAAAGCGGTTATTGCTGCCCTTAAGAATCAAGGAATATATCCTGAAACGTGCCAGAAGCGCAGTGAAGCCATTATTCAAAAATCCAAGGAAATGTTTGGCAGAGGGGGTAGCCAGACCACCTTACACAAACCTGAGTATTTACCCCTATGGCACCCGGATTATGACAATATCCCAACAGAAGAACAAGAAGAAGAACGTGTAAACGCTGATTCTACCGAGGAAAAACCCCCAGTTTCACCTCCTGCTTCAAACACAGTGGCAGAAGAGCCAGAAGTAGTACAGGAGCAGGATTCGAGCCATTTACACTTTGAATCGCTATATGAAGGTTATGTACCGCCTGCGGTGGAACCGCAAGGCGGGGTCGGAGAAAGCGTAAGCGACGACGACCCGCAGCCGCAGGCTGCCTCCGGTTGCGGCGTAGCCGCCAGTAACCTCGAAGGGGAAATTACAGATTTCAATGACCAGCAGCAGCCCCAAGCTGCTGCTTGGTCATGTGGCTCACGAGTAATTTTTCTCCATCTCTGTGAAACTGAAATTATTCCAAATCTAGAAATTCAAGAGCTTGAAATAATTTTTCTTTATCTCAATATTTCTGGAATTTTTTCAACAACAGAAATAATTAATTCAAAGTTTTTCAATTTCTTAATTGAGAAAATTAACTCAGAATCTGACTTTGAACAATTCAATGATAAGGAGAATTTATCATCTTTATCCGGCGGCGCGGCTCAAAACTTTGATAATCAAAACTTATCATTCAGTCAAACGGTAAGCTCTGCGGGTGCAGAAAATGCTGTTAACCCCTCTCAGCCAGCTTATAAGACACCTACAGGAGCCGATAACCCATCAAATGAAAAAAATCCAGATAATTCTTCCACGCCTTCTAGCTCCTCCCAAACTCCCCAGTCCGAATCTTCCAATTCACCATCTCCAAGGAATGTTCCACAACCTTCCACAACTGCGGAACTTTTTGTTCAATCACCAGAATGTTCCACAACTGCGGAACTTTTTTCTGAAAACAACAGTTGCCCAGAAAATGGTTTCACTCCTCTTGAGTACCGGCAAGCCATTCACTTTAAATTCAAGGCACAGAAGAAAGCCTCAGAATACCGCTCTGAGTTTTTCGCTCTTAAAAATATCCGTTTGATGCCCCAACAACGCCAGGATTACAATAATTTCATCAAATACTATTTGATGCTCAAATCAATCCATAATCCGGCGAAACAGGAAGCCGAAGCGTGGTTTGCCGCTCACCAGGAGCTGGTGACTAACGCCAGGGAACTGGGGCTATGGGACTACCTGGAGCAATTACCCCCTCCCGACTTCTAATTTTTGCAAGTACAGTAAAAATTTATACTGCGAGAATAGTTGAAATCCGTTGAGATTTTCTCTTCTAACTTTTCACCAATAAAAAAGCCGGTCTTAACATTGACGCGGCTCAAATTCTAATACTCCAACAATGGTTTTGAATTCCTCTTAGTGTGCCAAAATGAGATGAGCGGTAGCAATTGGTGTGTCAAAATGGCAAAGAAAAATACATTACGGGAAGTTAAGTCAATATCCTCAATTCATAAAACTAAAATTAAAGATGTGTTTGCCCATAGTGACTACTGGGAAGCTTGGGAATTATGTGGGGATGATGAAAACGACCCTGACAACTGGTCATTTTTAGCAGACGGTTCCTTTGAAGAATGTTTGAGAGGAATAAAGGCCCTCATTACAATTGAATTGGAATACAAAATAAGGGAAGAAAATAATATGACCATGAGGGAGAATCCGCAGTGGTTTTTAGATGAATTAAAAAAAAGACACGAATTGCAAGTTGAAGTTGTTAAAAGGGAGTGCTTCCAGAAAGGTCAGTATATTGCCCCATATTGGTCACTTCGTTCAATGCTCAATCGCGAACAATGCGAATACATTGCAAAGCACGGGAATCCATGCCCCAATATTCCGCATGCTTAGTATCACAAGCTACCCAAAGTTCTCTCAAGCTATTAAATTAACGGAGGGAAGAAGTCAACAGTATGTTTATAAGATGCATTGCGTTCATATAGCAATACTTTTTGACAGAACCAAGCAGCTAGTTCTGCTCTTCCTCGAACCGTAAATTCCCGAAATCGTAAAAAGGAAAATTATTTAACGGCATCAATGCTTTTCGATTTAACCTTAATATCTTGCCCCACATAAGATAAATTCTGTCCCGCCAAACAATTATCCAACAAAGAATCCAGAAGCTTTCGATTAACAGGAAGAATAGATAACTTCACTTTCCTTGATAATAAATAATCCTTCGCTTCTGAAAATTTATCAGGAATACTGCCGTTAAAATAATTATTCAAAAAAGCCCGACGAGCATCATAAACTTTAATTTCTTTAGCCGAATTCTGCGTGTAATATCTCTTGCTATTCCAAGACTGCCACAACCCTGGCTTTTCTTGCAAAATAGTTTCGATACTAAAGTTTTTACCTGGCTTAGTTTTGATAACACAGCCACGGTTTCCCTCCTCATTCAATCTAATTAAAATAACGCCGTCGGGTAATTTAACCCAAAAATTATCTAACAAATCATTGCGCCCATCTACATCTGATAAAGTTTCTACTTTATTTAATTCTGGTACTGACTCAACTAAAGCACTTTTTTCAATCGGCTCTTCAACAACAGAATTATCAGTTAATCCTACTTCCACTTTTGGTTGATTATTATCACAACCAACAACAAGCAAGAATAAAACAAATAACAAATATTTATAAAACATTTTTCTACAAAAAATTATAAAAAATATCGTACAAAAATATGATGCCTTTTCATCGGTAAAGCATCATATTTGTTTAATAAAACCGTTAATTTAATATGAATTTAATAACGCTGATGAATCTCCCTGTATTCATCCAAATCCACATCTTCAGGCAAAGAATCAATATCTTCGCCATTACGAATGTCTTTAAGCAACTGCTCCCGGTTTGTAATTACAGCGGATTTACCCCACCTGTTCTCATATTCTCGCTTGCTGTAGTTATATCCCCACACTGTTTCGGCAAGCTTACAACCTTCCGCAATATTCTTGTAATCCCTGTAAAACTGCTGTTGCAGAGTCATCTCATGATTCATCAAATATGGATCAAGGCAATCCAAGAATTCAGGTCTAAATTGCCTATCTTCAATCCGGTACTTCTTGCGAGGTTCGCTGTTAGGGGGACCAAAAGCAATCTCTTCGGGTGAATATACTACCCACACTTCAGGGTCATCTGCGTCTTCGGCTTGAGCTTTTTTGTAGCGTTCTAAAACAGAAGCATAAAAATTGGCAGAACCTTCTGGATCTTCTTCTACATATTCAGGTTCTTCTTTAATCGTTCCATTTCTGTTCATATATTTCGTGCGTGAATTAACAAACCGCAAAGCACGGGCATTAGGAATTACTTTTTGAATCGGCATATTAATAATTAGTTTTAAATTTTAACAATAATATTATGACTATTTTAAGCAAGCATTTTGATACTCGCCTCGGTCAAAATATTGAAACTTACGACAAAGAAGCGAAAAAGCAAGAAAAATTAAACTCTTCACTACCCAAGACTGAAAAAATCACATCACTTAAGGAAGAACTTAATAATACGCTGTTAGAATATTTCTTCCCAGATACAGAATTCTCTTTCGGACACGGTGATGAATTTACCACATTAGATGAACTCAAAAATCATCCCGATGATCACAAACTGCTCATATCATCGAAATCTCGGTACTTGTATGCTGACGAATCCGCATTTGAAATAGTTGATCAAATATTCCCTGACAGAAAAGATAGAGGTGCTTATGGCTCGATATTACTTGGTGAGTGCAACAAAGGTAAAGATTCGCCTCCACCACTGTCGGGTAAGTTAAACGTACTTATCGTAGATGATGAAACTGGCGAGAACGGTGGGGTCATTAAGAAAAAACAAGCATACAAACTTACTGGAGACTGTTACGGTCAAATAAGCGATAAAAAATACAAACAACTTACTGGACACAAACAGGGAGATAATTACCGCATAATTCAGCACAGATTCGGTTGGAAACCCCAAGAAGCTGATGACAAATATCGCTTTGGAAAGGGTACCTTGCGTCCAATGAATTTCGCTGATATACGGTACGAACTAGGCAAAGAAAACTCCAAAATCGACCTAATCATCCCCATATCATCACTCAAAGGAACCGACAAACAACGCCCAGGTGGCCCACTAAAACCTCAAATCAAACCTGGCTTGTACGAACTCGATATGTGGCTTGGTGAAAAATCCCTATCACAACAAGGCAAAACAGCTACTTCTCAAGTATGGGCATCATTCCCAGAAGGACAAAAAGACGCTCTAGAAAAAAGCGATGCTGACGCTTACAAACTTTACATCGACTCCAAAGACCCCCGCAAGCTCGCACAACTATATTGTGAAAAGTACGAAAAACGTAAGGAATTTGACCAGGAGCGATTACAAAAAGAAGAGGAATTAGCAGCATCTGGTAAAACCGCCACAATATCCAAAGAAGATTTAACACCAGACGAAAACCAAGACGAAGAAGAAAAGTCCAACCAAGTTGAAGACTTAATGATGTATCGGCTTATCAAAGCTGACTTAGCATCAGGTCACGGTCAATTACTGGAAACGGAAAAGGTTAAACGCGAACTAGAAAAGTTTGTAGTCAAAGAGTACAAAGAAATTGCTACTTTCAAGAATATCACCTTTGATAGGGCAATGATTATCCCTTCCAAAGACTTGAAAAATGGTGAGATTTGCATACCGGGTAGAATTGATGACGGCAAAGAAATACTGAACTTCCGCGCACCCTTCCTCAACTCTAACGGGATGTGCGTTTCACAGCAAAAGCACACAGATGATATTCTTGGTCCCGATGGTAATCCCATCGAAGGCGTAATTTGCGTATCCGATGAAACTACCGAACGTATTTACGATAGGGTAACACAGCAAATTAAAACTGCTTTAGCCCAGGTAGATGATGAAGAAATCCTAAATAGCTTCAAACCATTCATTGAAGGTGATATTACCTCAATAAACGATATCAAATTCAAGGATATCGGTGATTTTGAAAATATGCAGCGGGTTAATTTCGTAGAGGCTCTCAACGAACAAATCACCAACCTGCAAAACCTTGGATTTGATGTAGAAATACTACCTAGAGAAAGCGAACAAGAGCGTCAAGGAAGGGACTACGACGGGGATTGCGTTGGTTTCACCGTCGCTGACAATTTCCCCAATTTAACCACAGAAGCCATAGAGCGAAACAAACCAGAAAACGCTTACCTACCTACAATCAAGGAAAGTAAAAAATCATTCTACATTAACGACACAACCGAGCAACCCGAATTTGAAGCGATCGCACTCCAAATGTCAGACGGTATTAGTGTCGGCGTAATCAACAATCACCTTACGGCATTAGAAGCACTCGAATCAGAAATTGAAATTATTCGTAATTCTGGTGATCGCCATTTAATCAGCGATTATGTTGAAACGCTAACCAGCAACTATAGTGAGGTTTTAGAGAAAGACAACAAACAAGAAAACCCCTCCAAAAAGATTCCAGAAGCGCACCGCGATTACATGGAGGGCATCACAGAACTTGCAGGTGCTGTAAATAGTCCGGAAGTGGTTAATAAAATATTTGATCTTAATCGGGATTTTTATCGCAGGTTAAACGAAGAAGCTTCTTATCAAAACCAAATAGCAGTTGACTTATTCAAATCTAATAGAGTACCGGATACAGAAGCAATTAAGCGCAACAGTAGCTATCTGCACCGCAATGTAAATTATATTCGTGACAAGAAGCAACCGGGCATATACGAAACAAAGGTAGTAGAAACCACGGGATATTCCCCTACAGAAATAAATATTAGAAGGGTTAATCGACACTTTGCCAAACATAAGCTAGAATCCCGTCCTATATCGCAATTCCAGAATTTATTTAAGGGTGTTGAATTTAGCTACCAACAGAAAGCAGAAGCCACCCTCGCCAAAAGAAATTTTGATAAGTATTTTAACGAAGCAGCAGAGTTACAAAAACGTCAAAAAATTGATGAAGGACAATCGGTATCCGTCCGCACCAGGAGCGGTTTAAACTTTGAAATTACTAATGTTGTTAGAACTGGTAATTTTCCTAAACTAAAAGAAGCGCTTGAGCAAGATAAAGCTTTCAAAATTGAGGTAAAGGAAAGTAAAAATAAAACCAAACCCCATAAATATGAAGTATACGCCCAATTTGATAATGAAAAAAATCCTTTAGGGTATCCCAAATACCAAAAAATTGGTACGGTAATGCGGGATGACGAACACATATTCAAAGATTCGTTACCTAAAAATCTTGATACCAGGATCAACGAATTTAAAGCAGCTATTAGCGATGCACAAATCAAGATTAGGTTTGATAAAGCACTAGAATCAGCAGATGTATTCCGCAGTTCTATACCGCAAAACCAACTAGAACAATACGCTGCTGCAACCTGGTCAATTTCTACTAAAAGGGATACTAGCGATACAGAATTAGGTTTTAATAAAAGTGCTAGTTTTGCTTTCAATGCTTTTACCAACGAAATAGTTGATAAAATTGAAACTCTCCAGTTTGATGAGTTTACAGTAAGTAACCTAAAAGAAGCTGAGTTAAAAGCGCATGAGATAGATTTTAATACCCCCCAAGAAATACGATTTGGTGCTGCAGCAATTGATAAAGATAGTAATACTGAAATCAAAAATGTTATTCAGCTAAAAACTCCAGATGGGGAATACAAAGAAATTGGTGATATCTCAGCTACCGATGGTAGATTACCGCTAGGTACTACAGCATCCGCAACAATTAGTGGTGGTAATTTATCGACTGCAACACTCACTATTGACAACGTTTCAGTTAAAGTTAACGAATTAAATAAATACAATACCGAAATAAATTATGGTGAAGAAATTGAGGTATTAATTCAAGAAGGTGCTAGCTACAGTGATGGGGAAACCAAAATATTTATTGGTGATGATTATCTTGGTAAGTTGCGACCGGAATCCCATGAAGAAGCAATTAAAAATAATTGGCTGCAAAATAACCAACCTCTACAATTAAAGCTTGATTCAATTGTTGATGAAGGGAAACATCCTTATGCTATCGCTACAACTAAAGAAGGGAATAAACTTTACGTCAATGTTGAAGACCAGTACAAATTGATTGATGGAGAAATGCAGGCTATACCTAATAAGTTTAAAGGGTATAGTTTTGATGCAGAAGAAGTACAAGCACGGTCCGTAGTAGAAAAAACGGGACAAAAGCCAATTGTCTACGTTGATGATAAACCAGTAGGAACTATCAGCCAAGAAGATTTTAACAAGATAGAACCGACTGGAGCATCTTTAATACCAAAGCCTGCAAAGATTGAAGGTAACTTAACCACTTTAAAAGTTAGTTTAGACAAGAAAACTATCCAATATCCGGAAATCTGGGTAAAAGAAAGAGAAGAAATAACTGGTAAAGAATCTATCGCTATCAATACTAGTGAAGAATCTTACAAAGTTGATGAAACTAGCAGTAAGCTTTACCAAAAAATTACCACAAGACAAGCAATAGCATTCTCCGATACTGTTGATGCCTACACTAACACCTTCAATTTAGCTGTTGACTCACGCCAACTAGAAGCTACTGAAAAATACCTTAATAAAAATAATGTTGAGTTTCAAATCACAGAAAATGTTGATAGACCACTTGAAGCTAGCAAAGGTCTTCGGGTAATCACTATAGACAAGGAATCACTCGATGACAAGTTACTCGAAACAATTCTCAGCAGAACTGGTGGAATCAAATCAAATAAAATAGAAATTCCAGAAATTCCCATTTTTAAGGAAGAGTCTGCTTATTATTTTGACCCAAAAGCTAATTACGGCGATAATGCATATCCTGCAATCGGTTTAGCTGTTCCCGCACCAGATAGTAATATAGTAAATCAATTCCTTGATAAATATAATTTAGAGGTATCTGGATTTAATGATGGTAATATCAGTTATTTTTCGATTATTGATGTAGAAAATTTATCATACGAAGAATGTAGCGAATTATATCCAGCAACAGAAGAACAATTTACAGAATACAAACAAAATTTAATTAATTTAAAGCAAGACTTAAATTCCCATTTAGGTAATCCTCTCGATTTAAGTGATGAAAATAGTTTCAACACTTTCGACAAAAAAATAGAATCAATTCAAGAAAAGCTTAATACTGGCAACAGTACCTTAGAAAGAAACAGAGATATTGAAACAGAATACCAACAAGCATTACAAAAACTTCCAGAACGTCCCAATATTGAGGGATATGTAGAACCACCAGCACCAGATGTAAGTATCGTCAAAAAACGTAGGGAAGCACGTGCGGTATTACGTATTGGTAGTGCTTATAATCCTCAAACCCAAGAAAGTGGAGCATCGGCAATACTGGTATCTAATGATGGTAAAAATCTTCTGGCACAATCTGCTAATTACTATCCTTCAGAAAAAGGTGATTTAAAAGCAGCATACCAAACCCTAATTCAAGGATTGAATGAAGCAAAGGATAGGGGATACAAAGCAGTCAGAATCGAAACCAGCAATAATAACTTATACCAAAGATTGAAGGGCAATCCTCAGTATATGCACTTCAATGGTAAAAACAAAGAAGCAGAACCCCTTCATAAACAAGCAGCAGATTTAGCCAAAAGCTTTGAATGGGGAATAACTCCAAAGTTTACCAGCTATAAAAAATATCCTACCGCCGCACAAGCAAATCAAGTTGCTAGTAATGCGATAACACAAAAAAGTTCTGTCAATGATTTTGGTAGAAGCGAACCACAACAACCATCCGCGACACCAAATCAAACTCAACAAGCAGCATCACCCGCACCAAACCAAACTGTAAGTAGACAATCCCCACCACCCAAACAACAAACTGCGCCTCAGAAAAGAAGGGGGCTTACCGAAGGACAAAAAGAAGCTCTATCAAAGATGATGGAGTTTTCCAAGCAAGCGCGAAACGATAAAGATAATAACGAATTCCTGCTTCAAGGTTATGCTGGAACGGGTAAAACTTTTGTAATTCAGCAGTTTCTTAAAGAGGTGCGTAAGTCAGGAGAAAATCCCAAAATTGCATTTACTGCTCCTACAAACAATGCGGTCAAAGTACTTAGAGATATGGCCGAAAAACAGGGTATGACCGGATTTGATGCCAAAACTACCCATAAATTATTGGGACTGAAAAGAAATATTGATAAAGCAAGTGGCGAAGTTGAGTTTACCAGGAAGAAAAATAGCGAACGTCCAGAACTTAAGTATGATTACATAGTCGTTGATGAAGCTTCAATGCTCAACGAATCATTGTACGAACATTGCAAAGAAGCTTCTCAAGCTGGCGTAAAAGTTATCTACATGGGGGATCCAGCACAGCTTCCTCCGGTGAATGAATCGGAAAGCATGGTATTTTCCCAAGTTACCAATCGTTCGGAACTTACTTCAGTAGTGCGTTACGACGGAGATATGGCACGTATTGCCGAAGATATTCGCAATAATCTTGATTCAAAAAATCCTACTCCAATACAAGATTCCCAAGACGGAACGGTAATTGCATTATCAAAAGAAGGTTTTAAGGATAAAGTAAAAGAATTATTTACTAGCAACCAATTTAAAGCAGATAACAGCAGTATTAAGGTTATTGCTTACACAAATAACAGAGTTGATGAAATCAATCAAGTTGTAAAAGACACCTTATATGGAGAAAATGCCCCAGAATACTTACCAGGGATGCGAATAATTGCCCGTGACCCAGTAAAAGGTGAAGTTGGTACGGCACTTGATACTGCTGAGGAAATGACAATTACCAAAGCTGAGAAAAATAAATCTGGTAATCTCGATGTATGGAATTTAGAAGGCATAAACGAAAATGGCGATCGCGTTGAGTTTGAAACACTCGATTCTGAAAGTAAACCCGAATTTAAGCGAGAGCTTGACAAGTTAAGAACAGAAATTTACAGCCAGCCCGCGACAGAAAGAGATTGGTCAGAATATTACGATTTAGCGGAAAAATTTGGTAACGTCCGACCAGCCTATGCAATCACGGCGCACAACTCGCAAGGTAAAACTATTCCTCAAGGTATCGTAGATCAAAATAATCTTAATCTACGCCTATCAATGGCGCTCAATGAAGTTGATGCACAAGAACGTGCAAGAGGAATTAAAGAATATAATCAGTTGCGATACGTCGCGATGACTCGCTTCCAAAATGCAGTCTATGTTGGTACCAATCAAAGGGAACAAGAAATAAATCGCAGTCAAACAAAAGATTCATCTTTACAAAACACCAAAATATCTTTACCCTCATCCCAGGAAGCAGATAAAAATAAATCCTTGGAAATCATCGGTAAAATCAGCGAAAGCAAAGTTGACCAACTAAGACAACACCTAGAAACCAATTACCAACCTTTGATGGATGCAGATAAGTCCAGCTATGCACCAGGAAGACAAGTAGCGTGGGTTGAAGCAAAGTGGGAGTTAAAGGATAAAGATTTTTCCCCCGCTGTAAAAGACGATAAGCTGATGGAGCTTGTCAAGCAGGTTTACCCCGATGCCGATATTGCATTGGTAACTTATTCAGAGAAAGCAGGGCAAGGTATTGATTACCACCGCGATGATAGCTATGCCGCAGCAGAAGCGCGCAGCATTAATATTGGTGATTCCATGTGGGGATATCAAGCATCTAAAGCAGGAATGGTAGCGTGGGATCCAAGTGTAAATGAGAGTGCGCCAATTCAAGAATTTAAATTAGAGTCTGGTACGGTTACTCGTTTCAATTCCAAAAACCCCCATGCAGCTTTAGAAACCAGCGCGGGGAGATGGAGCATTAACGTTTGGTCAATCAAAAATGATTTAGGTAAAAGTAATAGCGTTCGTGAAAAGTTTGACAAGTTTCAGGCATCTAACCAACCACCTACCGCTCTAGTTGAAAGTAATGCCGATTTAACTATCAAAGAATCGGAGTGGACTCCTGGTGGTGAAATCAAAGTTGACCGTAATTATCAAAATTTGCAAGATGCAAATACGGCGGGAATAATTAGAATGGGTAATGCAACCCAAACACGAGCTGCTACACCCCAAATACCAAATAATCCCCAAATATCGGGTAAGCCCATACCAATGACATGGGAATTAAACCAACCCCCCGAACTAAAAAATGTAACTACCACAATTGATGCCATGCGCGGGCTAGGTAGGGTGCATTCCACAAGAGCGCAAAACTATTACCAAACCTACGGCATCAAAGAAGGGAATATCGCGATAGCCCGCGGAGCTAGCGCCCCGAACGCCAAAGGCAAAAATAATAAACAAGTAGCATTTCGGGTTGGTAAACAATACAAAATAACCCAGGCTATGATTGATAATCCCGATTATCAAAAAGCTTGGCAGAATTGGGAAAAACATTCAGTCAAGGAACTTACCCAAAATCAAGCTGCTAAAGGCAAAGAACGACAGCTATATGGCTTATTCATGGAGCCATTAGGTGATTACCAAAACGGTAAAATAATCCCTTTTGAACAGCACAAACAACAGGAGCGGACGCTAAATATTACATTCGATGGTGCATCCCGCAACAATGGTAAACCCGATGCCCAAGCTGCGGCGGCTGCGGTACTCACCAATCCAGAAGGTAGAACTAAAGAATTTAGTCAGTATTTAGGTAATAAAACCAATAACGAAGCCGAATTTCAAGCTGCAATCGTCGGTATGAAAGCAGCACAGGACTTTGGTTACAAATCTATTCAAATCCAAGGTGATTCCCAGCTTGTAGTCGAAGCACTTCAAGGTAAAAAAGATATCAAAGCAGAAAACCTTAAACCGCTATACGAAGAAGCCAAAGCACTACTACAGTCATTCGATAAAGCTGAAATTAGCTATATTCCCAGAGAGCAAAACAAAGCTGCCGATGCACTAGCTAATAAAACACTTGATAACATTGATAATACTCTTCTCGTCAGCCAAACGGTTGCATCTGAAGCACAAAATTCTAACAAAATTTCAAAGATTACCAGCATAGGTCAATTTGGTGCTGACTTAGGAGCGCTGGAGGCAGCATTCGATAAAGGCATAAAAACCGGAGGTGTTGCAGCCAACGGATATTTTACAGAAAAAGGTGAAGCACCAGATTTACTTAAAAGTTACGGACTAAATGAAGGAGAAAAGGGTAAAGGATTCGGTCAAACATATAAAAACGCTTACTCAGCCAATATCCGCAGCGCCGATGCAACAGTATTATTAGGACGTATTCTCAATCGCAACGAGAGTACAGATAAAGACTTAACCGAAATTATCAACCGTTACGACAAGCCATACCTGGTAATTCCCTTTGAAGAAGTATTGTCTAATCCTCAAGCAGTTGGAGAAAAGATTGCCCAATTTGCATCTAAAAATAATGCTCGCAGCTTAAATATAATTGGCGAACGAGAAAGTCATGCACCAGGAATACAAAATGCTGTACGGGAAGCTATCGGCAAAACCTTGGAACTAAATTCACAAATTGAAACTAAATCTAAACAGCAATCAGCAGATCCCCAAACTAAGCAAGTAGATGTAAAGCAACAAAATCAATTTTCATCAGTTCCAGCCCAAACTAAAAGCCAACCTACTCAAAATATTGGTACGACTATTAGTGCCTACAGTAAAGACGGGTTGGGAGCCGCTCTATCACCAGAAACTAAGTTAGCCTCCTCTTTGGGTAATTTACAGAATAATTATCCAGTGAGCTATCAAGACAATAAAGAATTACCACCCGGTAATTACGGCGGTGAAAATTACCCGGAAGTTAAACCCAAAGGCGAACCTTTTAAATCGGCAAACCAAGCCTATCATGCTTACCAACAACCGTCAGAGCAATCAGCACAGAAGATAGCCAGGATGACGGAAGTACTCAAAGCCAAACTGGAACAACACCCAAGATTAGTTAGCGCGATCGCAAAACGCGGTGGTGTAGAATTCCTTGAAAATTCCACTCACATATCTAGTTCACAGGATAAATTTTGGGATGGTAAAGGTAATGAATCTAAATTTATCCAAGCTTTGAGTGCAGCTTACACCGCCACCATAGAAAAAAGTCAAAATAAAGTATCGACACAAGAAGCAGATCCGGTTGCTCAATCCCTACAAAAATGGGCAGAAGATGCAAAATTCCTCAATCGCAATTATGTTGAAACAATCAATCAAATCCAAAATATATACGCTAATACCAAGAAGCCACTGACAGAAAATCACTTAAAAACTATGGATCTTGATAGTAAAGATGCAGCAGTTGCTAAAGAAGTTAAAAATCTCGTCACGCGACTTACCAACACATTAGTGCAGGATACTAGAGAAGACGGTTCTAAACTAGTTCAAGGCAAAAAATATATTTTAGAGTCTAACGAAAATACTGGCTTTACCCGAATCACAAATGCAAGTAATGCCGACATTTTATTAAGTATTGAAAATAATCAAATTAAAGCCAATAACCTAAATAGTGACGTATATCAATCTTTAAAATCAGCGGTACAAGCAGTAGATGAAAAAATTAAATCTGCTCAAGAAATAACAGGTTATAATAGTAATTATGTTAATAATATAGAAAATAAAAATCAAGCAACAAAATAAATGAGCAAGACAGCAGTAATCAACAAAGTTGATTCCATTAATAAAGGAAGCGGCTATTCTAATAATAGAATGGCTTACGAATTATCTAAAATACTTAAAGAGCGCAGTATAAAGAAAACAACACCACAACAACAAACCTCAGCGAGAAAAGAATTCAGTCAAGTATTCTTATCAAAACATTAAAAGTGTGCTTTGATAACTTGCCTTAAGTTCAATGTCTGATTAATATGGATCATATATAAAACAATTAGCAATTGCTTTCTTGGTGGGATCAAATTGTAATTGTTTATAACCTAATGGTG
>JBCBQE010000023.1:0-19024 GCA_039820385.1 Cyanobacteria bacterium J06635_10 | reverse complement strand
GGAGAAATCCGCCGTGTAAGAGGTCATTCTCCTCATATGCAATTACGAGTGTCGGTTCCAATTCGAGGTGGGTTTAAAGTTATTGCTCGTCAAGGAAAGACTGTGCAAGAAGTGTTTATTCTAACTACTTTGGAACAAGATAGATTAAAAGATGCGATCGCAATTGCGATGAAGAAATAGTTGTTGGTTGTTAGTTGTTGGTTGTTGGTCGTTGGTTGTTGGTTGTTAGTTGTTGGTTGTTAGTTGTTTGCCAGTATTTATAACTACTATCCACTATCCACTATCTACTATCCACTATCCACTATCCACCATCCACTAACTATTATCCACTATCCACCATCCACTAACTACTATCCACTATCCACCATCCACTAACTACTATCCACTATCCACCATCCACTAACTACTATCTAATCCTGAATTCGTCGCATTGCAAATTTATGCAGTGGCAAGCACATAATACAGGAAAAAGTCAGGAAATATGACAAAGCTGTAGTCATTCTTAAACTCATTAATAAAACTTCCCCAGAAGGTAAAAATATTTTCTCAATACCAAAAGCAATACAGTAAACTAACCAGTATGAAAAGCTCATCCTAAACAAAATTTTCTCGGTTTGCTGTATTTCGTTTTTAATCTGGTTTTTATCCCACAGTATTACTAAACCTGCAATGCAAGCAACAAACGAAAGCATTACAAAAAACTCATGACAAATAAAATTTACTGAATGCATGGCGCGTTTATGCAAAAATTTTTCTATCAAAAATAAGTCTAAAGGAATAACTCTTTTGAAGTAATGCTCCTGTTACAAAGCGCAATATATAAACAAGATTCTTGTTAAGAAATACGATGAAATAATAATTTTTTTAAGTTTAAAGGTAAAAGGTTCAAATTCTACCTTTCAATTTTCCCATCCCGCCCTACCCTACTCTACGAGAACCCCTGAGCCGCAGATAAAGATGTTCGCGGAGCGCGTCTGGGCTTGCTCCGATACGATGAACGGGTTGCGCCACCCTTCGGGTATGCGCTTCGCGCACACTATGTCTTCGACACATCTTCGATGAACGTGTTCAGCGCAGCTGTGGCTTACAGCACTACTCGTGTAGGGAAAGCCTCAAACGCTGCTTCACTTGCTACGTACTGCCCGAACCCTGGTACAGCAGTGGCTTACCATCTCCGCCAAACCCTACCGGAACCCTCCAAGACCCTAATTTTGAATTATGGGGGTGTAGTGCGCTCGCGACTAAAGGTCGCCAGTTCCATTACTTTTTGTGGTATGTTTTTTGAAGCGGTAAAGCGCACATTTAAAAAGCGAAGGGCGGTCTAGCGGACAGACCCCGATCGGTCACCCTGGGGGCAATAAGCCCAGAATCTTGTACGCCACTTGCTTTATGCCGGCGGCAGTCGCTACAACGGTGCGTGTTCCTCCGTGCACGCCGCGCTGCCGCTGCGTTCCCGTCCACCGCAGTGGCTCATAAATGTGGGAGTCGAAGTAAGAAATTGAATAAATCTTTTCAAACGCGGTCGGGCAGCCCGTGTTAGCTTGTGGACGTATCCAAACGGGGAGATTTGAATATTTGTATTTAGGTTTCTAGAGCGGACGGATGGATCTTGAATCCCCTTCAATTAATTGATGGGGAGTGTCAATGCTTTACTTCACGGGCACCCACAAGATTTTTTTTCTCAAAAAATTCTTATGGGAACTCTTCACAAGCACCAATGCTCACCCAATTACTAGAACCATCACGATTATGTTCTTTTTTCCAAATAGGAGCATTATGCTTGAGAGTGTCGATCGCGTAACGACAAGCAGCGAAAGCTTCCGAACGATGGGGACAACCCACGGCTACTAATACGCTAATTTCACCGATTTTTAAATGTCCGGTGCGATGATGAATTACTACACGGTTTGTATCAGTCCATTGTTGTCGAATTTCATCTGCAATTTGATAAAACACCCGCAAGGCCATTGGTTCATAAGCTTGATATTCTAGGGAAATTACTGATATTCCATCGGTTTGGTTGCGAACTGTTCCACTCATTACCACAATTGCGCCATTGGCTGGATCTTCGGCTAAGTTGTAAACTTCTGAGAGTGAAAGGGGTGCAAAGGCGATCGCAAAGTTATCTTCCGATCTAGGTTTAAGCGTAGAAGTAAAAGTATTTGAAGTAAGTGAGTTCATAAGGTTTTTCATGGAGAATGGGGCAATTGAAACCCCATCTTCTTATGAGGCGGGGTAGTTCATATAATACTTCAAGTCTATTTTCTTCTATTTGGGACACTAAGCCGGTCGTGGGGTTAATCCACCTGTGTGCTCCGATTGCCTCCGAAATCGCGGAGTGGTGTTGGGTTCAAGTCAACATGAAGGTGCACTTCCGCCGAACAGGCGAAGTATACCTGTAGGGCAAACTGTGCAGAAGATCGGCCCAATTCGATGAATAACCAAAGCCTGCAATTTCTATTGATGATATCCAAATCATAAATTGTCTCTTTGTCGGTGAGACAAGTTATTACTTGGGGCATGCCGTATAAGGGGATAGAGGAGGAAGTTGTTAAAATTTATGAGTCACAAATTCAAAATTCTTAACTGGTTGCTCCTAAATGATGCTTATTTTTTATTCCACGGTAGAAAATACCAAAAAACACGTATCTTGCTGACTTGTTGCGTAAATATACTTGAGTGTAGTCATGATTTTGTTATCAACAGACAGGCATACTACTATAGTTTGTGTGACTAAATTGTCTTTTATTCGTTCTAGATAATCTATACCAATGATTGTTTTACCTGGATACGTAATATAAAAATAAGTTTTTCTGCCCTAAATTTATCCTGTTTGAAGCAACGGAATACCGATTGCTGTTTGTACAAGTAACCTCCCATAGCTGTAGTCAACTGAGGATGTAGTTGTGTATGGTGTTCCCAAACAAGTTAAACGCAAGTAGCTTTCATGAACCGGCTTTTAAAGTTTTTCCCTATTAATGAAGTCTGTATAACATTTAGCTTTTCGATGGGGCAGTAGTAATTCAGTAATAGTAGGAAAGATTGAATGAATAAGAAGGTTTCTGAAAAAGAAAAAAGAAGGCTTGATGTTTTATATGAGTATTCCATTCTTGATACTTCACCAGAACAAGCTTTTGATGATTTAGTATTCTTGACGAAGCAACTTTTAGGAACACCTATTGCTTTAATTAATTTTGTTGATGCTAACCGCCAGTGGTTTAAAGCTTATGTTGGGTTAAGTATATCCGAAATGCCCAGAGACATGGGGTTTGGCTCTTTGTGTGTCAGTCTTGGCGAGACTTTAATTATTCCTGATACTCTTGCATCGGAGCGTTTTGCGACTAATCCTTTGGTTATTTCAGAGCCACATGTCAGATTTTATGCGGGTATACCGTTGATTGCCCCTAGCGGTGATGCCATCGGAACTTTGTGCGCTATGGATACAGTACCGCGTCTTATTACTTCGGAACAAGTGAAATCACTTAAAGCGATTAGTCGTTTGGCGATCGAGCAATTAGAAATACGAACAAGTTTAAATCAAGTTGGGGATATCAAAACAGAATACGAGCAAGCAAAAACAGCCTTGGGTGAAAGGGAAAGTATTATCAAAGGTTTTTTTGATAATGCGCCAATGATGATGGGGATTGTTGAGCTTCAAGAAAATGATATTCTACATATTTCCGGTAATAATGCTGCGGCGAAATTTTTGGGTTTGACTCCCGAAGCGATGAAAAAGCGTTTTGTCAGCGATATGGGAGTTCCCCCACAGTTTATTAGTCAGTGGATTGATTTTTATCGTCAGACACAACGTACTCAATCTTCTATAACTTTTGAGTATCCTTACGATACTTTAGATGGTAGCAGATGGTTAAAAGCGAAGGTTTCGCCTATTACGAATTGCTCTGCTCATCAAAGATTTGCTTATTTAGTTGATGACATAACCCAGCGCAAGCAAGCAGAAGAAAAACTACGCTGGAAACAAACACTTTTACGTTCGATGACTAGCGTTTCACCCCTTGCCTTTTATGTAGTAGAAAATCGTACTGGGAATATTTTGTATGCAAATCAACGTTTTTATGATATATGGGGTATTCAGCATTTAAAAGAACAAGTAGATAATGGGCAATTGAAACACGAGGATGTCGTGAAACAATGCCATAAGTTAACATCTGAAGTTCACTCATTTGTTGAATCTTGCCAACCCAATTCAATTGAAAAATGCATTTGTGAGGATGAAGTTTTATTGCCTGATGGTCGTACTATCCGCCGTTTTTCCAGAGAAATTCAGGATCGGGATAAGCAAGATTTTGCGCGGTTATATATGTTTGAGAATATTACAAGCCGCAAGCATGCCGAACATCAACTTCGCGAACAAGCAGCTTTATTAGATATTGCTTCAGATGCGATTATTATGCGAGATTTATCTCACATAATTTTACTATGGAATAAAAGCGCGGAAATAATTTATGGTTGGACGGAAGAAGAAGCTATTAATAATAATGCTTACGAACTTTTACAACCGGAACTTTTATTAGGTAAGAACCAAGATATTTATAAAACAGTTTTAGAAAATGGTTCGTGGCAAGGCGAATTAAAAAAAATTAGTAAATCGGGTAAAGACATTATTGTTCAAAGTCGTTGGACATTAGTAAGAGATGAGCATTCTCAACCCAAATCTATCTTAACTGTTGATACGGATATTACGCAAAAAAAAGAATTAGAAAAGCAATTTTTACGCGCTCAACGAATGGAAAGTATTGGCACTTTAGCGAGTGGTATTGCTCACGATTTGAATAATATGCTTTCACCAATTTTGATGTCGGTAGAATTGCTTCAAAAGAAAAGTCGTAACAAACAAGAAATTGAACTACTTGAAATCGTAGACAATAACGCCAAACGTGGAGCTAATTTAGTAAAACAGGTGTTGTCATTTGCTCGGGGAATTGAAGGCGATCGCACTGTTATTCAGGTTAAAGAATTGATTTGGGAAATGAAACAAATTGTTGAAACAACTTTTCCTAAGTCAATTGTATTTAATGGGGAAATTCAACAAGGTTTATGGCAGATATGGGGCGATAGTACCCAATTGCATCAAGTATTAATGAACTTATGTCTGAATGCTCGGGATGCGATGCCAGATAATGGGAAATTAACAATCTCTGCCGAGAATATTGTTATTGATGATAACTACGCCAGAATGCATCTTGATGCTAAAGTGGGTTCCTATGTAGTTATTAGTGTTTCCGATACGGGGATTGGTATTCCTCCAAAATTATTGGATCGGGTTTTTGAACCATTTTTCACCACTAAAGTGTTTGGGAAAGGTACGGGATTAGGACTATCAACAGTCGTTGGGATTATTAAAGGTCATAACGGATTTATCAACGTATCTAGTCAGGTAGAGCAAGGAACAAAATTTGAAGTTTACTTACCAGCGGCGAATACCAATGATGATGGACAGTCCGAAGATTTGAAAACACCTCTAGGAAATGGAGAATTAATTTTAGTTGTTGATGATGAACCTTCAATTAGAGATATTACTTTAACTTCTCTAGAACAGTACAATTATAAAGCGATCGCTGCTAATGATGGAATTGAAGCAGTAGCACTTTATGCTCAGCATAAAAATAAAATTAATGCGGCAATAATTGATATGATGATGCCTAATATGGATGGCGCAACTACTATTAATACATTACATAAAATGAATCCTTATTTACGCATGCTTGCTGTCAGCGGATTAGCAAAGTGCGAACACAATATAAATGATAAATCTAACTTATATACAGCCTTTCTACCAAAACCGTATACCGCACGGGAATTACTAACAGCTTTGCATTTAATGTTGAATTAATGGAGGTAGGGCATGGGGTATTGGAAGTTAGGAGTTAGTACCACCGGAATTAGGAGTTAGAAGTTATAAATTTTCAACTTTCCCCCCTCTCCCAATCCCCCCATCTCCCCATCCCCCCATCTCCCCATCCCCCTATCTCCCCCTCTCCCCCTCCTCTTAATAGCTGGCACTTGAATATGAGTAATCTAATTCTGGTTGTAGACGATGATGATTTATCGCGGATGCAGTTGCGCGAATTACTGAAATCGGCAGGATATTGGGTAGCTGAAGCGAGTAATGGAGAGGAAGCTTTAGCCGCCTATAGTCAATTACAGCCACAGATGGTTCTGCTGGATGCTTTGATGCCGCAGATGGATGGTTTTAGCTGTTGTGCGCGATTGCGGCAACTTCCTGGAGGAAAAGATATACCGATATTAATGATTACCGCTCTTTACGAGCAAAGTTCCGTAGAAAAAGCTTTTAATGCTGGTGCTACCGATTATATAACCAAGCCGATTCAGTGGTTGGTATTGCGCTCTAGAGTGCAACGTCTGCTCGAAGCTAGTAAAACTATGCAAAAATTACGGCAGCAGACGGAACAAGCACAGTTGCAAGAAGCACAATTAAGAATTGCATTGGAAGCTGCCCATATGGGTATTTGGGATTGGAATATTGTTACTGATCGGGTAACTTGGTCGGATACTATCAAAGCGCTATTTGGTGAAACTTCTTTGAGCTTTGAGGACACTTATGAAAGCTTTGTTAATTTTGTTCATCCCCAAGACAGAGATTTAAGGAATCGAGCCGTACAGAATGCGATCTCCGAAGGAGGAGAATACAACATTGAATATCGTGTGATTTTACCCGATGGTAGTATTCGCTGGTTGGCTTCTCAAGGTTTAGTGTTTCGTAATTCCAAGGGTAGAGCTGTGCGCATGTCGGGAATAGATATGGATATTACCTCCCGCAAAAAGGCACAGCAAGCTTTGGAAGTTCATGCCTCGCGACAAGCATTGGTAGCGGAACTTTCTCAAGCAGCACTCGCAGGAATGGATTTAAATAGTTTGATGGCGAGAGTTTGTACGCAGATTGCACAATGTCTTGAGGTGGAATACTCCAAGATTTTAGAATTATTACCTCCTGGTAATGAGTTACTATTGCGTTCGGGTGTGGGTTGGCATTCTGGGCTTGTGGGAACTGCAACGGTAAGTGCCACTGATAACTCGCAAGCTGGTTATACACTTACTACCCAAGAACCAGTAATTGTAGAAGATTTAACAAACGAAACGCGCTTTCAAGGACCATCATTATTGCTAGAACACAATGTAATTAGCGGTATATCGGTAATTATTCACGGAAAATCAGGCCCTTTTGGGGTAATGGGCGCGCATACTACAAAACAACGCAGATTTGGTAGAGATGACATCTTTTTTTTACAAGCAACTGCAAACGTTTTGGCTACAGCGATTGAACGCCAACGTATGGAAGATGCTCTTAGAGAAAGCGAACAACGCTGGCAATTGGCAGTGAGGGGCACTAATGATGGAATTTGGGATTGGAATGTAAAAACGTCGGAAGTTTTTTTCTCAACTCGTTGGAAAGAAATGCTGGGCTATGAAGATGAAGAAATTAGCAATAATTTTGATGAATGGTCAAACCGCGTCCATCCAGATGATATCAACTGGGTAATGCAAATTATTCAAAATCATTTTGACAAAAAAATTCCTTTTTACATTACCGAGCATCGCGTTCGCTGTAAAGATGGAAGTTACAAATGGATTTTAGCCCGAGGTCAAGCATTATGGGATGATGATGGAAATGTAGTACGGATGGCGGGTTCCCATACAGATATTACGGAACGTAAGTTAGCAGAAGAGCAATTACAACAAAGCGAACAACGTTTCCAAATACTGGCTCGCGCTACTAATGATGCCGTTTGGGATTGGGATTTGCTTACAGATAAAGTGTGGTGGAACGATTCCGTAAAGACGCTATTCGGTTACTCAGAAGAATTCGTAGAAGGTAATACCGATTGGTGGTACGAACACATACATCCAGAAGATAGACGCAGAATTATTGCTGATATTCATGCCGTTATAGACAGCACTCAACCATTTTGGGCAAACGAATACCGTTTCCTAAAAGCAGATGGAACAAGCGCCCATGTTTTCGATCGTGGTTATGTTGTTCGCGACGAAATGGGCGAACCATTGCGGATGATTGGCGCGATGATGGACATCACCGAACGCAAGCGCGTACAAGAAGAACTGATTCGGCAAAATTTGCGATCGCAGTTATTCGCCGATATCACTCTCAAGATTCGCACTTCTTTACAAATCGATGAAATCCTTCAAACTAGCGTTACCGAAGTACAAAAGTTACTCAATGCCGACCGTGTTTTAATTCTCCGAGTATTTGCCGATGGTTCGATAAAAGCGGTCAAAGAAGAAGTAGTTCCCGGCTTACCAGTGGTTTTAGGACAGGATATTAACGATCCTTGTTTTAGCGAAGGATACATCGAAAAATACAGTCGAGGTAGAATCAGTGCCATCACCGATATCGAGCAAGCTGATATCCAAAGTTGTCACGTAGAATTGTTGCAAAGATTTAGTGTCAAATCCAACTTAGTAGTTCCCATTTTGATGCAGAATCAACTTTGGGGATTGCTAATTGCTCATCAATGCGCTCGTTCCCGTCAATGGAACGAGTGGGAGACAGAATTATTACAACAATTAGCTGACCAAATAGGTATAGCTGCAAAGCATGCCAAACTACTTGAACAAGAAACCCGTCAACGAGAAGAACTAACCCGTTCCAACGAAGAACTACAAAAATTCGCCTTCATCGCTTCCCACGACTTACAAGAACCATTACGTAAAATTATAGCATTTGGCGATCGCCTCAAAGCAACTTGCGATTCGGCCTTAACAGACAAAGGACGCGACTACCTGCAAAGAATGCAGAATGCAGCCCAAAGAATGCAAGTCTTGATTGAAGATTTACTCACTCTTTCGCGAATAACCACTAGAGCACAACCTTTTGTAGAGGTAAATCTCGCTCAAGTAACTCAAGAAGTATTATCCGACTTAGAAGTTCCTATTGCCCAAACCGGAGCATGTATAGAAGTCGGCGAACTACCTACCATTGAAGCAGACCCGCTCCAGATGCGTCAATTACTACAAAATCTGATTGGCAATGCACTGAAATTCCACCGAAAAGCAGAACCAAACGTTGTCAAGATTTATAGTAAAGACTTGACAAATCAAGAACTAAGGTGCGATTACTGTCAAATCATTGTAGAAGATAACGGTATTGGTTTTGACGAAAAATATTTAGACCGTATATTTAACGTATTTCAAAGACTCCATGGTCGTACAGAATACCAAGGTACTGGAATGGGTTTAGCTATATGTAGAAAAATAGTCGAACGACATCAAGGAAGCATTACAGCCAAAAGCGAACCTTGTAAGGGTGCAAGTTTTATCGTGACGCTGAAAATTAAAAGTTAGTTATTGGGAATAAGGCAGCAGGGCATTAATATTTTAAAACTGATAATTCTTAACTCCGCGAGCTTATTATCCGCTTATCTCCCCATCTCCGAGGTTATTCCCCAAAAGAATCAGCTCAATTTGGTTTATCATACCGAATGTAAGTTTGTAGTTATACGAAGAAAAACGCACCCTTTGTTGCAATTTAATAATTTATTAATTCCTAAACCAGCGTAAAGGAGAAAATGCAGAGTGGAGGGTCGGCAAACCAAGGTCATAATATTGATGGCTGATGATGATGAAGACGACCGTATGTTAACTAGCGAGGCTTTGATAGAAAGTATTTTTCAATACGAACTAAACTTTGTCCAGGATGGTGAGGAATTAATGGATTATTTGTATCAGCGCGAAAAATATGCAAACCCTAAAAATGCACCACCTCCAGATTTAATTTTATTGGATTTAAATATGCCCAAAAAAGATGGTCGTGAAGCACTTAGAGAAATCAAAACCAGCCCAACTTTTAGACATATTCCCGTCGTAGTGCTGACAACCTCGAAAGCCGAAGAAGACATTCAACTTTCCTATCATTTAGGGGCGAATTCTTTCATTATTAAGCCAGTAACTTTCGCCTCTTTAGTTGAAGTTATGAAAACTATAGGAAAATACTGGTTTGATATTGTAGAACTACCCTACGGTTAGGGTGGGAGGTAAACAATGAATGACAATCCCATCAAAGTTCTGCTAGTAGATGATGATGAAGATGATTATATTTTAATTCGCGACTGGCTGAGTGAATTTCAGTTGGGTGAGTGTGAATTAGAATGGTTAGACAACTATCAAATAGCAAAAGATACTATAGCTTGTCATCGACATGATATCTATTTATTCGATTATCGTTTGGGAGCGGAAAACGGATTAAAACTGTTGCGCTTTTCAATTGAATGCGGATGTTCTTCCCCGATTATTTTGCTTACTGGTAGGGGAGATAGAGAGATAGATATCGAAGCAATGAAAGCCGGCGCGGCAGATTATTTAGAAAAAAGTCAATTAAATGCACCTTTATTAGAACGTTCAATTCGCTATGCGTTGGAACGCAAACAAACCGAACAAAAAATTCGCGAACAAGCAGCATTACTTGATGTTACTACAGATGCAATTTTTGTACGGGATTTAGATAACAAAATTTTGTATTGGAACAAAGCAGCCGAACATCTTTATGGTTGTCATAAACATGAAGCTATCGGTAAAACAACAGAAGAACTTTGGCGACAAAAGAAAAGATCGCAAATTAAATCAGCCCTTAATACTTTATTAAACAACGGTTACTGGAAAGGGGAACTCGATCAAATTACAAAATTGGGCAAAGAAATCACCGTAGAGAGTCGCTGGACGCTATTAAAAGAATTTGAAAATCAAGCACAATGTGTTCTCGTTGTGAATACTGATATAACACAGAAAAAACTATTAGAATCGCAATTTCTTCGCGCTCAAAGATTAGAGAGTATCGGTACATTATCAAGCGGTATCGCTCACGACCTTAACAACGTACTAGCACCGATTTTAATGACAGCACAACTCTTAGAATCGCAACTGCACGATGAACGGAGTAAACGACTTTTACCGATATTAATTAATAATGCCAAACGGGGTGCAAACCTAGTTAAACAAGTGCTATCTTTTACTCGTGGAATGGAAGGCGATCGCACTTTACTGCAACCAAAGCATTTAATCAATGAAATTAAGCAGGTGATTGGAGAAACATTTCCTAAAACAATTCAATTCTCCGAGGAAATACCGCAAAACCTTTGGATGATTTCTGGAGATGCAACTCAACTGCATCAAGTGATAATGAACTTATGCGTCAATGCTCGCGACGCAATGCCAAACGGTGGGAAGTTAACCATTAGAGTGGAAAATTTTGTAGTAGATGAAAATTACGCTCAAATGCATCTTGATGCAAAAGTCGGTACCTACCTGCTGATTTCTGTTGCCGATACTGGAGTTGGTATTCCTCCTGATATATTATATCGGGTTTTTGAGCCATTTTTTACTACTAAAGAACTTGGAAAAGGTACGGGCTTAGGTCTTTCTACAGTACTTGGTATTGTTAAAAGTCACGGCGGATTTATCAACGTACAAAGCGATATAAACAAAGGAAGCAATTTTCAAGTATATTTACCAGCCCAAGAAGTAAAAGAAAGAGCAGAAGAACCAGAAGTAGATTTACCATTAGGTGAAGGAGAATTAATTTTGGTTGTAGATGACGAAGATTCTATTCGAGATATTACAAAAACGTCACTAGAAAGCTATAATTATAAAGCAATAACTGCCAGCGATGGTATTGAAGCAATCGCTTTGTACGCAGAACATAGAGATGAAATATCTGTTGTCTTAACGGATATAATCATGCCAGCTATGGATGGATTAACAACTATCCGCACGTTACAAAAAATTAATCCTCAAGTCAAAATTATCGCTGTTAGCGGGCTGGTTTCTAACGATAAAATTAACGCAGTTACTGATATTGGCATCAAAGCTTTTTTATCTAAACCATACACCGCACAGCAATTGTTACAAACCATTGGTGAAGTAAAAACACAGAATTATTAGTGGTTAGTGGTTAGTAATTAGTGGTTAGTGGTTAGTGGTTAGTGGTTAGTGGTTAATGGTTGATTTGACACCTATCAACTATCAATGATCAATGATCAATTATCAATTATCAACTATCAACCATCAATGATCAATTATCAATTATCAACTATCTTCATTTAGAAACTATGACCGAACAGCGTTCTGAAATATTAGCCGCAAACGAAGCATTCTATCGTGCTTTTGAGAAGAAAGATATTGATGCAATGAGTATTGTATGGTCTCAAGGAACTGGTAGCCTTTGCGTTCATCCTGGATGGAATATACTTCGCGGTTGGAACCAAGTTAGCAATTCTTGGGTAAAGATTTTTCAAAATACTCCTTATATTGAGATAAATACAGATATAATTTCTACAGAAATCCGGGGAAATATTGCCTATGTTGTGCTAGTCGAAAATGTGATGCAAGTCATTAAAGGTTCCAGAATGGAAGCACAATCTTTGGCTACCAATGTATTTGAATTGCTTGGCGGTAAATGGTATTTGGTTCATCATCATGCAAGCCCGGTGATGGGTAATAGGTAATAGGTAATAGGTAATGGGTAATAGGTCAAAGATAATAAGTAAATATTAATTGTTTATTGTTAATTTTCTTTTTCTTGTCTCCTTGTTCACTTGTCACGCCACTTGCGGAGCGGGCGTGCGTGCGTGTTCCGTGACTTCTCTGTGGCTCCCCTTCCTTAATGCCCCATGCCTCAACACCACACATCATGTCAAGGGTTCCCATAAGAATTTTTTCTTCTCAAAAATTCTTATGGGTGCCCGTCAATCTTCAATTAATTCCACGCCATCTCTTCCGTCAGTTTCTTGTAAGTAAACCTTAACAATTTCTTCTGCTGCGGTTGGTAGCAGCTTACCAATAAAATCTGGGTGAATTGGTACTTGACGGTGGCCTCTATCTACTAAAGTGGCCAGACGGATGACTTCTGGCCTACCGTATTCATTTACCGCATTCAAAGCAGCACGAGCCGTTCTTCCTTTAAATATCACATCATCTACAAGTACAACGGTTTTCCCGGTCAAATCAAAGGGTATATTAGTTTTTGCAGGTGTTCGTAACCCAATTTGATCGAGGTCATCGCGATAAAATGTAATATCTAATGCACCTACTGCCACATTTACATTTTCAAGCCCTTCAATCTGACTTGCTAATAAATTGGCTAACGGCACTCCTCTAGTATAAATACCTAAAAGCACTAATTGGGATAAATCACGGGTTCTTTCTACTATTTCAGAAGCGAGTCTTCTTAAGGTACGACGAAGTTCTTCTGGTGAAAGTATTTCAACTACTTTGACGGACACACTCATAAACCGATATCACTTAGTCATTAATTATACGTTTTATCTGAGGAATTTGGTAATTGGGAACATATGACACGCTTAGCTTAGATAAAATAAATACCGCACGCACAAAACTTAATCCTTTTTAATCTGGGTTAAACTATTTCAAACCCCCGGATAAATTAAAGAGAATCCCAAACCTAATTTCCTACATTTATAATTACCTTTTTATTGTTAATAAGAGTAGAGATGTAGCTCCCCCCAGCCACAGCAAAAAGGAATATCTAGTCAGTTGTAAAGCTGTTTGAATAGAATTTGAAGTAATCGGATTAATCGCATCTCCGAGTAAAGGTTTAATTTTAGCTACTCCACGATACCAATTAGTGCCTCCCATTTGTACGCCTAAGATTGCTGCATAAGCGCATTCACTCCATCCAGAATTAGGACTTAAATCTTTGGGGGCATCTCGCTGACAGATTTTAATTACCTCCAGGGGTTTACGAGTAAGCATTGCTAGAGTTATAACTGTTAACCGACAAGGAAACCAAGTTAAACAATCTTCTAAGCGTGCGCTAAACCATCCTAAATAAATGTATGGAGTTTCACGATAACCAACCATAGAATCAAGAGTACTGCTAGCTTTATAGGCTAAAGCAAAGGTAGAAGGTCCAATAAATGGTACAAAAGCACCAATGATTGCATAAAAAAGAGGGGCCATAACGCCATCAGTCGCATTTTCTGCTACTGTTTCTAAAACCGCGCGTAAAATTTCAATGTCAGTCAGATTTTGTGTATCTCGACCAACAAAATTACTTAAAATAGAACGAGCAACGTTCAAGTTTCCTACTTTTAAAGGTTGTAGAACTGTTTCGGCTGCAGTTCTTAAACTTCTTGCCGCAAAACAGCTAGCCAATAAAATACTTTCTACAATCATTCCCAATATTGGATGAACCCACATCGCAAACTGGATTATTAGCCAACCAACCACACCGCTACCTATTACCAAAAGTATGGTTAATGCTATTCCAGCTAAACGTTGTGTTAAAGAATTATGACAATATGTGAGAGCTAATTTGGTTAAGCAAGAAATAAAGTGGCCCATTACTTTTACAGGATGAATCCAATTCCACGGGTCGCCTATAAAGTAATCTAAAGTAGCAGCAAGGATTAATACAATAGCGGAAGATGTCAATGTAGGATTTTTCCGAATATTAGGTTTAGGAGTCAATATAGTCGCAATAAATATTCACCAAAAGGTAGATTTATAAAAGGTTGGAGTCCAACCAATACTGTTCAATCGCGATCGTGGAATAAGACGGGTCCCTTTAGCTTAAGCTTTACTAAAAAACTGTTATGTAACAAAGTCAAACTTGACAATTAAATCACAAAACTAGCTTCTTCTCCAAGAGAAGCTTGCCAACTGCGAGCATCATAATAAAGGTCTGCCAAAGTAATACTATACAATGCTTCTTTGAGCTTTTG
This sequence comes from Cyanobacteria bacterium J06635_10, assembly GCA_039820385.1. Taxonomy (GTDB): domain Bacteria; phylum Cyanobacteriota; class Cyanobacteriia; order Cyanobacteriales; family Nostocaceae; genus Rivularia. The sequence continues at coordinate 4,289 of JBCBQE010000023.1, read as the reverse complement.
ATAGAGCCGATGCCAAAGACTAAAAGTTACCCAATCAACAGAAGCTTGTGGGTAAGCCCTATGGTGAGGTAAAGGTTCAATCGTTTCGCCAACTGCTTCTAAAATTTCTCCTAAAGATATATGTAGGGGTTCTCGTGCTAATTGGTATCCACCATCTTTACCGCGAATAGATTTTACCAATCCTGCACGACGCATTTCTATTAGCAGTTTTTCTAGATAAGGAGCCGGAATATTTTGACGTTGTGCAATAACCCGAGTTGAAAACGGACCTTTATTTTGCTGCAAGCTCAAATCTAGTAACGCCTTTACACTATAGTGTCCCTTAGTGGTAAGTAACATTTGGTCCTCTAACGGCAATGCTTAATGTTTTACTTGTCAAATGTCGGAGCAAAATTCAGCCTTAAACTACTTATACTTTCTTATCAATGATGCGGTAAGCTAGCAACATTTATCTAACTCATTTAATAAAATTTCAATCTTCTATAGTGTAGCAGCATAAACTCTGTTATCACTCTTTGGAGCGAGCTTGAGTTTATCTATCTACTTCAAAAAATTATTATATAGTTATCGTCATTGCCGGGAAATATTTAGTAGCATCAATTGAGGTCAGTAATCTACATGGCAAAAAAATTCCATCCTCGCTCGATCGTATAATATTGTTTCCGGTTGAAAAAAATAAAAATAATCATCCTTTGTGTTCTTAATAGCTCAATGTCAGTTAAAATAAAATCGATTCCACTACATGCATCGTTAATTTTCGACTTAAATTGATGGCTAAACTGAAAAAAATTGAACCCCTAGTCGGCGAAGATCTACTCAAAAAAGTCAAAGAGCTAGAAAACCTAAGCAAAGAAGAAAAAGCCAAACAGTGTGGCTACTATACCGTTACAAAAAATGGTATAGAGCGTGTTAACATGATGAAATTCTTGAATGCCCTAATTGATGCTGAAGGTATTCAGTTAGATAGCTCTTCTAGTGCGAATGGGCGTGGAGGACGCAGTGCTAGCTATAGAATTAGCGTGCAGTCTAATGGTAATTTATTGATAGGTTCGGCCTATACAAAACAGATGGGTCTTGAACCAGGAGATGAGTTTATCATCACTTTAGGCAAAAAGCACATTCGTCTCAAACAAGTAGATCCAGAAGATTTAGAAGAAGAAGAAGAAGATTAAGCAACATAGAATAGTCACTCAATAATCAACATTTATGTTGTTGATTATTAAGTGAACATTTTGAGATCGCTTGCTTGCCTGCATATGCCAGTCACCTCAACGGAGGGGACTGACGCCGGATATGCAAATGTTAAATTGACCTCAATATCATACTCAGCTGCTACCGATAGATAATGGTGAAGTCCTCAAAGTTAACACATCTCTACGGCGGAGCGTGAAAAACAACCTTGAGCCACGCGGCTCATGAGAAATTATCAGTCTTCTCTTGGTTTAAACAGTGTTAATAGTAGTAAGTTACACCAATCTTAAAAAGCTAGTCATCGAAAACTTCAGATTCAAATGGGATTAATCTATGAAAGGGGGCTCACGATATCGGAGCGAAAATTCATGAAGGTTTATTCAAAACAAATTACCCATAATTTCATTTGGCGATCGCTTGGGTAAATTTGGCTTAAATAAAAATTTTGCTTGATATCTTCTGTATTCAGGATATCAATGAATTTTTTCGTTCAATTAACAATTGATTTACTACTCCCATTAAACCTCTGTTATTTGACGGGCACCCATGACTTCGCCCTTTCCGGTCGTCAGGGGCTGCCTCTTAAACCTATAATGGTTGTAGGCAGCTTTTTTTTGAGGTGATGAGTCAGATTAATTCCTTGTTGATATAAGAAACAATATAGATTTTGGAGAAAATAGTTGAGAAAGCGTAACAGGTGTGTTAATAGCTTATTAAGCTATTTCCCAAGTTTTGGTTTTTATTTTATTTGCCTGATTTAAAGCTATTTATCGCAAAGTAATAAAGCTATAAGTTAGACATATCACAGAATTTTAAATTTCATTAAATATTTTTGCGTGTAATTAATAAAATTCTTACCTCTCTTCAGATGAAGCTGTGTTGAAAAAAGTTAAAGAGAAAACATTTATCACTCATCAGCCTTGTCCACTGACGGGCACCCTGCCAAATTTTTTTAAAGGAAAAAAATTTGGCTCTTAACCCTTGACTCGTATTTAGCTAGTTTTAGAAAAATTTTGCATCGAAGCTACCTGAGAATGGAAAATTTACAGGTAATTCCCATGATTGATCTGATATCTTTACAAAGCTTTGGTAAAAAAAACTGTAATCCCTCAGAATTTTTGTGGAGGAAATGCTTAAATAGTAAACAGTAGATACTTGCCTGGTTCACAAGCTTTATAAAAGTAAGCGATTCCCAACGGAAAGTTTGGCGCAAACTGAAATTTTTGTTTGAATAGTTATGAACACTAACGACTATGACTATACTAAATTATAACAATGTATCATTCTACACTTTATCCCTACTCGGAACAAAATTAATCGACAATTGCTTGATTCAAAATCTAAAATAATCTTGGTCAGACTCATTTCAATCTAGTTATACTCGATAGTTATATTGTTATATTCATGTTGCAGCCATAAAAATATTCCAAGCCCAAAGGAAATTTGTATGTGTCGCGTGTTGCTTATCTTTGAGGGTACTCCGGTAGCATAAGCACAAAGCAAGTCAAGGATTCCCATGAGAATTTTTTTCGACTAAAAAAATATATTGGGTGCCCGTCAGTCATATCAATTGTTATACAGCGAGTAAATAGAATAGGCTCTCGAGGTAGATGAATACACACACCTTTGATAATCATTACGTTACTTGCCCAATTTGCCAAAAAAATGCTAGGGCAAAAGCTCTCAAAAGTTGTACTGGATTATATAACTGTCCGTACTGTCAGGAAAGGCTGGTAGTATGTAATAGTGGTAATTATGTGCGGGATCCGTTCCCTTTAAAGCAAATTACTCTTTCATCTGTACTGCGTCGTCAAAGCCGACCTTTAGCAAGAATTTTACGAGATTTTGTATTTTTTAAGCACCCTTTGATCGCTTTCATCTTAGGAAGCGCTATTTTCTTTGGTATTCTCAGCGTTACTCAGACAAATACTACCAAAGATGATACCCCTTCAGTTCCTAATGTAGAGAAAATTTCTGATACGGAAGAAAAATAAAGAATGAGGAGATCCTACTCTTTAAAAATATATTGTCAAGTTATCAATATTTATATAAGAAATTTGTATCTATGGTGGGAGCCGATTCGGCTCCCTTGAGTCATCGGGAATGGGAAATCGAAGTACTAATGGCCTGTTCTAAGATTACCGAAAAATGGCTTTGTTGGGGAGCCGCTCCTGCGGCACGGAAGACGCACGCCCTGAAAGTTGTGGCGTTTGAGGGGGTGCTTCACTTACACTGCGTGTTCATCCGTCAGGATGTCCTTATACCGCCCCTTGTGTGCCTGAGCCCTAAGCTTCCCGGCACAACCCAACCTACGTTATAGGTAATCGTAAGCGCTCGAAGGGAGTAATTATTCAGTCGGCAACAAATTAAAAATTAATTGTAAGTAAGTAATATATAGCCCCTGAAGGGGCATAATAATTGCAGCGTTTAAGTAGATAAAATGGCCTGTACCCAAGTTAATTCAGGGGTTAGTATTTTTTGTAACTAAAGTCCAACCAGCTTCAACGTCTATTAATTCTGCTGAATCTAATTGCAAATTTTTCAGAGTATTTTCGTCAAGTAAAAAATAGGGCTTTGGATCGTGCTGCCAAAAATATTTTAATTGATTGGGAGATGCGTGTTTGATAGTACCCTCGCTATAAAAATCTAATGACGGGCGATTGTAGGTTGAAGAAATGTAAATTGGGGTGACTCCTGGATTTGCTCGAGCTACCATTTGCACAACAGGCTTAACTGGATAATCTTCATTGAGTTCCCATACCCAGTAATTAGATTTTACGAATAATAGTAAAGATACATAAGTTCCCCATAAAAGAACTTTGACGAATTGTCTATCGCCTCTTTGTGCCCTTAAAGCAGCTAAAGCCATTGTCACGCTTAATGCCGCAAAAATAAGCTGTAATTCGGATGGAGGCATTGCACTCCAACCATAGTAGGTGCTCGCAATCGCTGAAATTACGGCTAAAAGGCTTAACATTACTACCCAAAATCGAGGTAAAGGCGTAAGTATTGGTAAATTTTCTACTTCACCTAATTTTGCTCCAATCGCCAAAGCTATACTTGGATAAATCGGGAAAACATACCAAGGAAGTTTGGTT
>JBCBQE010000022.1:0-20027 GCA_039820385.1 Cyanobacteria bacterium J06635_10 | reverse complement strand
GGAAATCGTACTTTAGAAAAACCCATTAACTCAAAACCTCTCGATCAAGGTTCTGGTAATAGTAGTGGAACTCCCACAGTTATCGCAGACAGGGGGAATACCAACAGTGGGAGTATTTCCGACAAAGATAATCAAGGTTCTCCGGGATTATCCAATCCTGGTTCTATAGGGAATAATACGGGAAATCGTACCGTATCAAAACCAACAAAAAGTGGAGATAAATGTAATAGTAACTGTGATTTACCTAAAGCGAGGTCTTATATAAAAAGAAACTTCGACGGTGAAGAGCGTACTGTCAGGATTACAGTTACTTACAATAAAAACGGTAGAGTTACTAACGTACAAATAAATCCTTCAACTGGTAACTCAAATTACGACAGGGTGATTCGTAGGGACGCTCGTCGATTACGTTTTCCTAAAGGTAAATCTGGAACCCTAAGATTCAATTTCAATATTGTTAAACCAGGTTCTCAAAAAGAGCGTGAAGCTCTGGAGCGTCAACGTGAAAATGAACGTCGTCGTCGAGAAGCTGAATAAAGAAGACGACGAGAGGAAGAAGCTAGGAAACAAAAAGAACTCCTTGATCGACTCCTCCCCTTCGATGCCCTTCAAGGCTAAAAGACTGACAAGGGGTGATGCGGTAATAATGTCGATTTGTCCTTTCTCAATTCGGAGGTTCTGCACATCATTGTAGATTGGCACACCGGGGAACCGTTTTTGCAAGATTTCTTTACAAAACGAGTCGATTTCACAGAGTCCACATAGTTGGACTTTTCCGGTAATGATTCCACAGAGGGGGAAACCGGCTCCAATTCCGCTGCACAAGTCAAGCTGTCGGAGTTTTCTTGTTCCCATTTGTGCCACGCTTCCTCGTATTCAGCTAAGGTGTCATAATCATCCGGTTCTGGTGGTTCAATACTGTCATCCCAGAAAATCAAAGGATTTCCATCGGAGTCAAGTTTACGCGGCATTTCCCCAAAATGCGCCGGATTCCAACGGTCAGATAAAGAAAATTCTTTCACTTGGTTGGGTCCTCTCATCATTAGTTATGAAACTTTTGCACCCATTGAAGCTTTTTTATAACGCCGAGTAAGATATATTTTCTCGCCATCTACGTAACTGGTGATATATTTCAATCTCGTGGAAGGCTCGGTTTTCCCATATTAATGTACCTGGAAGTTTTATCTTATACACTCCTGAAGCTATCTCCTTATATTCCTCTATGACACCCTCTCTCTTAGCTTGATTTAATACTTTAATACTCTCCGGAACAATATCAGTAACTCTTTGTTTTTGTTCTATAGAAAGCGCATTCCAAGCCTGTTCCTTGATTTCTGGATGTTGGTTAAATATGCTTCTAATATCTTCCCAATCTCCCTGTATTAAAGCATCGATTCCTTTATCGAGTGGTGTAATTTCTAACTCTACATCAGATTCTTCAGGCTCCTCTAAATATTCTCCTTGTAGCTCTTCGACACTTGTATAAAATCTAGACCTAGCTGTTTCTTTAACTACTTCCAATTCCGTCCAATGAAAATAATGATTAAAACCCTCAACCGAAACCAGAATGGGACTAATATTCTCCCCATTTAATCCCATTACCTTACCTTGTTTATTTTGAAGATTGCCTGTCGTGATTTCTACTGTAGCTGGTATATCAAAGCCCATCGATACGAGAGCATTATTACGAACATCGGTATCCACCCATGCTAACTCTTGCTCGAAGTTTTGGTAATTTGCAAGATTAGCCCCCCAACTTTCTCTCCATTGTGGATTGTGGTTATAAGCGTAATTTGAAAGATGCTTGAGCGATATTGCATCATGCCCAACTATATTCGATATGGCATCCCACCTTTTATCTTGAGGAACTGTTGTTTCCCAATGCTGGCAAGACTCGACTATTAATTGACCACAATCCGGGCTAATTCTACCGATACTTTGGACATCAGTAATTAGCTGCTGCGCTAACTCTTCCCATTTCTGCTCGACTGTTTGACTTGAGCCGTTTGGTGGGGTTTGCTGGTTATAACTGTCTTCAACTTCTTGAGTGCTATTTTCTTCTACATCAGCTACGTTTTCGTCAGCACTTTCAACTTCTTCGTATGGTTCTTCTGCTTCCGTAATTTTTTGATATAAATCGGCTATCGCGCTTCTCAGAATTTCTTGAGGTATTAGCCCAAAATCATCCATTAATTTCTGAGTTAATAATCCCGTTTGTTCGTCAAACTCATACATAGGGGGGAATTGTGCGTAGCGCTCCCCCCTACAGTTTCTACGCCATATAGAAGGCTTTGAAGGTAGGGCTGATTCTCTTTCCTTTTTAAGTAATGCCTGTCTCTCTTTTATCAAATCATCTACGTAAGCACAGGTTAAATCTTCTTCAACCTCCGATAACTGCTCAATTATTGGCTGGTATTTTTCCGAACACAATCTTAATAACTTTGTGACAGGAATTTGAAACAGAGCATGGGGACGGTATGCGAAATCTTGGAAATTTTCTGCTAATTTGAGCGCTCGTTTCTCTTCGGTGCTGCCTTTATCCCATCCGTAACCCTCAAGTAGTTCTCGATACTCCTTCTTGCTGTAGAAACTCTTGTATTCCCATAGCAAGAAACTAGCATGAAGGTATTCTGCGGTGCTTTTCTCTAGATGCTTTACGGGGTTCGCATCAAGATTGTGAACCTGGTGATAAGTTGATTTTTCCAGTAGTTGCATGATATTATCTAAATTCAAATTCATTTTATGTTATTTTGGTCTTCCTTTAAGACCAATTTTTATTTATCCGACTAAATGAAATATTAAGCAGCGATGTTCTGCTGCTGTTTCTTACGATAAGCTGCGAGCGCATACGCCAAAGTATGTTGGTGGTATTTGGGCATCGAAGGTAGTTCTATGTCTGTACCCCAAAGATATATTGTCCGCTTGGATATTTTTAAAGTCTCTGATAGTAACGTAAGGTATTGCCCCCGAAACTTTGTAGAACTTACTTCTTTTAATCTTTCTGAAGGCGATAATCCGTTTAAAAGTGTTTCCTCTACGAACTGCATTGCGCTCAATCTCGGGGCTGTATAATCCCGACGAGAGGCGATTCTCGTCAACACTTCTGGAGATAGGGCTATCTGCGCGTAGCTGCAAGTTTTTCTAGCGTGTTGCGGCATTCCTTCAAAATTTGGATTGTCTCCCCACTCTCTTACTGTCTTCTTCTGCATACCCAATAATTTTGAGATGAGATTTATGCACCTGGTGCTGTATCCGAAGCGAATCTCTTCCTCTAATATTGCTTCACGAGTGAACTTATCTATGCCAAAGCAATAACGTAGAAACTCTCTAGGTTCTATGCTTTCGGTTGATAGGTGTTGGAAAATTTCGTAGTTGTGCATTTTTTCTACTCATAAGAAAATCTCGGTATGTGGGAAACCCAGAGTCTTTAGACCTGGGAGGGAAACAACACGAGTGGTTTTAACCACCGTGGTATTTGAATACTGGTTTTTAAATGGATATAATCCGCTTGTTCCAGCAAACCCGTCTAAGTCCCCTCGCCCACCGCTACTAAGATGTCCTTTCTGGAGGCAAAATGCGGTGTGGATTTTCCTCCCGCATTATTGCCGTCAAGCAACTGACCAAACAGTTTTAGAGATAATCCGGACTGGGGAAGCATCCGGAAGTCTTTGCCGAGTAGCGGCTCAAAGGGCTAGTCAATACTTACGTTGCTGGATTTGGTTCCGGCAAGCCCAGTGTCTTCAGACCTGGGTTACTGACTAGTGTTTTTACATATAATATGATAATAATAATCTATATAGGTCATGTGCGCTTAATGAGTTACATGATGTATTTTCTTTTTAGACTATCTATCGCAAAATGGCGTTTGATGAGCGATATATATGACCTATCTATGACAGATAATAGAAAAGAAGATCCAACAGTTAGTTTTCGGGTTTTTTTACCTGAGTCGTTACGACGGGATTTTAAAGTTCGCTGCGCCCAGGAAGGAACTAACATGAGCGAAAAATCGCGACAACTCATAGAACAATGGGTAAAGAACAGAAAAACTCGAATTGATTAGTTTTTTGACCATAGAGAGCGGCCTTGAAATCTAAAGCCTCGCTTATTAGATGCTTTGAGTCGGTAGATGTCGTAAAATTTCTGATTTTTGCATTTTTATCAAAGGTTGATTTTGATGGGTAATTTACCATTGATTAGATATTAATACTTTTTGGTTTTAAACACAATACAAATAGTGATATAAATTCACATTAATTACTTTGGAAACTCTTGAAACGCTTGTGGTATCTTGGAAAAAAATGTAAATTCGTTTATGCCAAGTGGTGATGATGAACGCAAGCTACGCCTTTCTATTTTGTGTAAGCGACTTCGTGGTGAAGAGTCGCTGCGTGCGTTCACCCAAAAGCGGAGTCAAGAATTGGGAGGTATTAGCTACGCTGCTTGGGGTGTTTGGGAAAGAGCGCAAGGAGATTTGAGTAGTGCTTCTTTAGCCAGATTAGTGAATTTCCTTAGTTGTTCCTATCAATCTTTTTATAGATACTTAGATGGCTTAATAACTTTAGAGGAGTTGCTTCAACCAACTTCAACTTCGGATGTTGAATCAAATGAACAATTAGATTTTTCCCCCGATGCTGCTGCTGTGTGGATAAAATCCTTAGCTCCCGAAGATCAACTATTTATGCTTTCTCAAGGTTTTCAAGCATTTCAAGAACAATTTAATAATCTTGTTGAGCAAAAAGCTAAAAAATTAGTTGAGCAAGAAGCTAAAGAGCTTACTGAACAAAAAGTTAAATTACTTATAAATTTGTTATCTGGTGATAATTATCCTGCGTTTTCTGAGATTGCCAAAGTCGCGGATAAATTAAATTTAAAAACCGAGGACTTGATAGAATTATGCAGTCGTATGTATTCAAACAGTAAGTAATACCTAAGTATTACTTACTGTGTTTGGGAGATATTGATATGGGTATTAATCGACACGATAGACGGTTGCTTAAAGCGCACAAGTGCAGTTTTTCTGAGCAAAAACTTAGAAATCGCCCTTTTACTCGTCTTTGGCTAAGTAGCTGTCGGAAAACTTCGTATTTTGGCATTTTTTTCAAGAGTCGGTTTTTATGGCTAATGTCGGGTAAGGTGAGTCCCTTTCCCTTGTCTATATTTTCCATATAAACAAGTTTATAGAACTCCCTCCCCTAAGAACCGGACTTGAGACTTTCGCGCTCATCCGGCTCACGTCTGTGATATAAGCCTACTTCCAGTGAAGTTCTCGATGCTTGGCTTTGTGACATTCGGAGTGAAGAAAAACCAAATTTCCTTTCTCGTTTGTGCCACCATCTTTGAGAGGCAGGATGTGGTGAAGGTCAAATTCTTCATCATAATCAATTGGTTGTCCACAGATGGGGCAGATTCCTTTTTGATTACGATATATCACCTCAAATTTACTTCCACTTGCAAACCGGGTCTTGCCCCGTGTTGTCTTGCGTTTCTTCCAATACTCCTGAAGTTCCGGGTCAAATGGTGAATTGGCTCCCGCTACTTTTACGAAACGGATTATTGGCATATCCTTTGCGATATTGATTAAGACTAGCTTTCCCCCTTTTTTCCTGCCAGAAGTTCTCATGGCAAAGGGTACATAGGCATCATGGTCAACAGTGGTGAAATATGTTTTCCGAATCCAGGTTACAGATTTGTTGGGATGTCTCCTTCTAAGAAATCTCCAGAGCTTGTCCAGTATATCCTTGCGGACTTTTGTGAACACTTCCTTTGATACCTTATATCTATAATATTGCCCCCACCCCCTAATTTTAGGATTAAAATGATTAATGATTTGCTCAAAGGTCATACTTCTGGCATTTCCTTTAAGAAACTCACCAATCTCTCTCAAGAATTCAGCGGTCTCCTTTTTTCCAGGCTTAATGATGCAGGAGAATACTTTCTCATCTTTGGGCTTGGAACGGGGAATCAAGCGTTTCCGTTTCGCATCGGGTTTTTGCTCGTCAGCCATCTTCCGGGCGATTCTTCTATACTTGTTGCTTCCTTCTCTAAGGACGTTTTTCGGAAATTGTCTGATGTCAAAACCCAGGAATGAGAACCCTTCTTCACGGACGTTGCGGATTTGAGACTTTTCTTTATTTAAGCTTAGACCCCTCTTTGCTAGCCATTCTTCTATAATAGGAAGCACTTCCTCAAGCCATTCTTTTCTAGGAGATGTCACAACAAAGTCATCCGCATATCTCGTGAATTTATATTTCTCAACCTCCCTTGTTGTTGTTTTTCTCTTACCCCTTGCTATGGTGGAGTATTCTATCTTTCCTTTGGTTCCGGATAGAATATTCTCTAGACCATCTAGGGCTATGTTGGCTAAAAGTGGGCTAATTAGTCCCCCTTGTGGAGTTCCAGCCTGTGTGTCATGGAAGGTTAATCCTTCCATGTATCCTGCCTTCAACCACTCTTCTATTTTTTCTCTTTTTGGGAAACCGTCGATTCGTTCTAAAAGAAATTCATGGGAGATGTTGTCAAATGCCCCCTTGATGTCGGCATCAAGAACCCATTGATAAGGACTGCCGCATTTCAAACTTTGGAACAAATCTTCGATTGCATCATGGCAACTTCTTCCTGGTCGGAAACCGAAGCTACTAGGTTCAAAATCGACCTCAAAGACGAGTTCGTAGGCAAACTTCATAACGGCTTGTCCGATTCTATCTTTGATTGCGGGAATTCCCAGTGGTCGTTTCTTACCGTTTGGCTTCGGTACATACACCCTTCTGGCTGAGATTGCTGCATCGTTCCAGTTCCACTCCTCAATGAGTTGGTTACGACGGGCATTGTCTATGACAATAACCCCGTCAACTCCGGCAGTTTTTCTACCTCTGTTGATTTGTGTCACCTTTCGGATTGCAAGCAGTAAGGCATATCGGCTCTTTAAGAGCAGCTTCATCAAGCTCCTTACCTTATTCCAGCTACCGTTACCTTGCTTTACATCTTGAGTGGCTTTGAATATTCTTCTTTGCAGTTTTGACACCTGGGTTGTACAAACTTTCCAGTTTATATCTTCCCAGTCTTGGACTCCGATACTATTGCTAGTTCTATCTTTCATCTTTCTAAAGTCTCGCTACATTTCAAAATACTCATCACACACGATTCGGAAGTGGGCTGCCTCTCGGCAGAATCTTATGGATTCTATGTGTCCGGTTATGCCCGAAAGGCTTTCCCGTTGTCTTTCGACTTGACACCTTTTGCTTTGTCCGAAATCCTTTACCCCGTTGTCCATCGGCGTTCCTTACGGTCTGCTTTGCACATGATATTCGACCTTCATGTGCGAACAAGAGGGCTTACCACGTTTATCAGGAAAAGGTATGCGATTGGGGTTAGAGATGACCCATACTCCGGACTCCTTTGTTGCATCAATCTTGCGAACACAACGCACAAGATACTTTATAATGGAGTCGTTAGGTGTTTCAGGCTCGGATTTCACCTATCAATTATTACGAAGCGGCAGTCATTCACTAATGTTTCTCATGCCCAATCTTCCCACAGGCTCCCGACCTCCACCGTCCTGGAAGTCTAGGCTTCCGACCCGTTTCCGGGCTTTATCGAGAATCTGCACACAGGATGTTGATTTCTCGCTATCCTCTCATCTCGGTGGGCTGGGGGATGCACTCCCCAGAGACTTATTTCAAAGTCCGTCTTTTCCTGACACTTTCGTGTCGCACTTGCGATTAATTAGATAATAATACTCTCTTGCATAAAAGTCCATACAATTTGGAAAATCAATTCCATATTGAAACTCGTAAACTCCTCGAATGCTTGTGGTATCTTTAAACTAAAAGTAGATTAATTTATGTCAAGTGGTGATGACGAACGCAGAAAACGGCTTTCCGTTCTATGTAAGCGACTCCGTGGCAACGAGTCGCTGCGTTCGTTTACCAAAACTCGCTCTCAAGAGCTTAAAGGCATTAGCCATGCTTCTTGGAGTGCTTGGGAAAGCGAGAGAGCAGGACTTAGTGCGGATTCTTTGGATAGGTTGGCAAGTTTTATTGGTTGTTCTCATCAATCTCTTTTTGCCTACTTAGATGGTTCTATAACTTTAGAAGAATTACTTCAGCCAAATTCAACCAATGATATCAAGGTAGAGGATGACCTGGATTTTTCTCACGATACAGCTGCGGCATGGATAAAGTCACTTAAGCCTCAAGAGCAGCTATTTATTGTTTCTCAAGGTTTTCAAGCATTTCAAGAAAAACTTAATGACCTTGTAGAACAAAAAGCTAAAGAATTAGTTGAGCAAGAAACTCAACAACTAATAGGAGAAAAATTCAAATTACTGATAAATTTGCTATCTAGTGATAATTATCCTCAAAAATCTGAAATTGCAAAAGTTGCGGATAAATTAAATTTAAAAACTGAGGACTTGATGCAATTATGTAGTCGTATTTATTCAAATACTAAGGAATATGGGCATAGTAATTGATTGGTGGATGCCATTTTCTATAAATACGAATGTTTTCAAGGCGAAAATACCGTCTTTCTAAGCAACAAAGTAGAAATTTCCGTACTTTTTTGACTTTGCTGTCTTCAGATATCGTGAAATTCGATGATTATACATTTTTCTCCAATTGTCGATTTTGTGGATAATTTGCAGTCTTAGATGAATATTTAATTTCAGTATAGCTAATCGGTTGATAACTTATCAATCGCTTATACATATCAACTGATTATATATATTCGGTAATATATAAGCGTATATAATTGGTTGACAATATTAATCAGTTAACTGTTTGAAGAGCGGTAATGCCAGTTTTAAACAAAGTCAAAAAATTTTTAGATGCCAGAGGAATTACTCCTTACCGTTTTCGGGAAGATACTGGTATTGCGAACCGCACGGCTTACGACTTGTACAACAATCCAACGCAGGTACCTCATACAACAGTATTGAGCAAAATTTGCGATCGCTATGAAATTCAGCCAGGAGAAATACTTGAATGGGTTCCGCCAACCAATAAGTCATAACCGTAATCTTTTATATTGTTGATTTGATTGAAAATCTCTAATTGTTAATGTTTTAAGTTTTATTTGGAAGTGATATCGTTTCCGTTTGTATCGGAATTATTTAGGGCTAGTTGAGGAATTATTCTTTATAATTTAATCGCTAATATTCCCAATCACCAAAAACTATAAACTTTTATTTTATTACTAATTTAACTTGTAAAGCTTCTAATTCTATGTCTATATAGTTTGTGTAAATTGATTCGACTTAAGCTCAACTTTAATTTATCTCAAGTTGAATTGAAGCGATAAGGCTTGTTAATAAAAATCTACTCTACAAGCATTATCATCTAAGATTCACTCTTATTTCTCTTGTTTCAAGTAGTAATTAAACTGGACGATGGTATGTGATGAAAATATTATATATACCCAGAAAAGTCTTGCTCAAAGATATGGAATAACTATCTCAGCTTTGCAACAGTGGTATCCCTACGCCGGAATAGTCAAACCCAAGAAGAGAGGGGGATACTTTGATTTAGATGCTGTGCAAACTGCCGATTTCTTTTACGTAGCTACCAAGATAAGACGACTAACCAGAGATGAATATTTAGAACGAGTAATTCCTTCTGGTGGTTTGGATGAATTTATGCGGCAAAATAACGGACTTAGCCTGTACGATTTTTTGACGAAACATATTTCTGAAGATGAAAAACAAGACCCAATTGTTAAATCTGTGATTAGGATAATTGAAAGAAATGAAGCACATCAACAAAGTAGCTCAAACTTTGCAAACTACTCCTGAAATAGTAATTCAGGTATGTAAAAAACTGAGCTTAGTTATAAATAAAGATAGTACTATCAAATCGGAAGTAGAGCAGCAATTAATTCAATTAAAAGAAGTTGCGGCTGCTGAAAATATGTCGCTAGAAGAAGCCGCTAATCATTTATTGGAAATGCGCCAAGAACGCTCCAGTTCTAATAACGAACATACATTTGATGAGAATCAATATATTCAACAGAGATTTGGTGTAAACCCAGCTATATTCTGAATCTAATAGCTTCGTTAAAGTGTTGCATTCGGACGTAGCCAGAGGAAAGCAACTTGCAACATTACGTCATAAAGTAGTTCTAGAAACTTCTACTTTAATGTTGGAAGATATGTTATTTAACGGAGTCCAAGAACCCACGACGGAATTAGAAGAAGTACAAGACCGAGTTTACAAGCGTATCGATGATGATTTTTTCGGCAAAATCAATTGGGGAGAGGAGCCACATCCATCGTTGGAGATGCAGCCCCTTCAGGATGACAATGAACAAAAATTAAGCTGCTCACATCCACGACAGAACCCTCAAACAACAAGTAGAGAAGTATTGGAATGGTGGCAAAGTAGTTAATATTGCAGGTGAGTTAGTAAAATCACATCATCCAGAATTAGAAACTGTTGATATGCAGTTGCTAAAACTGCATTTGCAACAACTCGTCCGGAGGATAGCTGTATTATTTTGGGTGACGATAATACTTTAGCTGCTAACTTATTGGGTTACGGAGATTTTTTATATAAAACTTCTACTCAAATTACTCGACTTCAAGCTCTTTATGTTGGCGATGCAGAGCAACCGGAATACTTCGAGCAGCTATTAGAAGAAGCAATCAATCAAGAAGACAATTTAATTGCTTGGGAACCAAATGATATTGAATATTTTTCTGACAGTGAAATCGGTAGTAAAGCATTTTTTAATAAAAGTTCTGGTGTTGCAGTAAATATTGATGAACAATCCAAGAATTCAATATTAAATTTACACGGCTTTTGGTTATGCTATTAACGAAATTATCAAAGCAGTATTTAATCTTACTCGGCAGGATGGTAAAGATTATAAAAAATATCGTAGTGCTGTAGAAAACTTTTTAGATAATGAAGGTAATAAATAAAATGATGGATCAAGATTCTAACAATAATAAAGCAGCACTTGATTATGCTATCAAAATATTAAAGGATTATGCTAATACTACAAATTGGGGAATCATATCCAGTTACGGTTATAAAAAATCTAATAAATGGATAGGAGAAGGGGAAGGAGTGGAACTAGCTGCTATATGCTTTAAGGAAAATAGAATTAATTTTAAGAGATGAATAGGCAATTCTGGTGATAAGAGTAAGTTCGATTCTTACTATTGCCATTGGAAGTCTTTTTAATGCCGAACTCTAATTATTGGCTGTTTAAAATACCGCATTTTTTAGTAGATAGTAGGTTTAACAAAAAGCTTTCAATATCCTGCGTTGTGCGGGGCTAAGTAATTAGTTTAAACACAATGTATGGAGGTTTATGATGTTACGAAGAAGATTATCAAAGTTAGCAAGTTTTTTATCAGATGTTAACTGTGTAATTGGGGGGTTATCTTTTCTTGCTGTATTTACTGGTTCTTTGGCTGCCATAATTGGTGTTGGAGGATATTCTCTAGAAAAGCTTGGTGTTCTTAAAGAAGAAGATACTTGGGAAGTGCGGCTCGTTTAAGCTAGGAGCCTCTAGAAACTAGAGGGGTATGAGCTTAGTAGATTATAAGGAAGAAATTCCAAAATCTATAACTGTTTTAAGGATGTGGGTGAAAGTCCCACCCGTCCGGGATGACGTGACTCCCTACCTGCCCACGCCGAGTGGCAACAACCGTAACCACAGAGCGAAGCTGGGAACAGGGCGGCGCGACTTGAACTGGTCGTATAGAACGGAGAGCCTACTCTCTTAAGGGATTCACACCCCTTACCTTCATGTAAAACACTCTACTTTGAGTGCGGTCACACCCAAGTAGGCAACGAAAACGGTGGAATGCAGACCACAAAAGTAACCCTAACTACTAGCCTAAAAAGCGGTCTGGGAGCAAGAAGGAGTTCTCTCATGGTGAATAAAAATGAATTGATGCTTAAACTGCGTGATTCCCAAAAGAGCCAAATCAGGCTGAGAGGCTCTCACCAAAAGGTAAATGGGTAGCTTCATCAATCGTCCTTGGGTGAAGCGTGTGAATACAACTCCCATCGCAGAAGAGTCAACACCTAAAAGAGAACATACACTAGACGATACAACAAGGTAAACCCTACAGAATCTCAGAAAAGGTCGAATACTCTGAGTAAGCCAACCGCAAGGAAAGCAGAACCTTCTGGAGGGTAAAGGATGGAAGAAAAAGCGAAAGCCCATTTGTAATAAATGGGATATGGGTTCAAACTTTGCCCATGACCGAAAGAAATAGCAGACTTCTTCTGGGTCTTATGAGAATAGAAACTTAACAAAGAAAACTTAATCCAAGGATAAGTTAGGTGTCGTATTCAAATACAACAAACGGACTGCGGAAACCGCTAGAAGATTGGAGTCAGATTAACTGGCGCAAAATCCACAAAGCGGTTAGGAATCTACGTCAAAGAATCTTTCTCGCGAGAAAACTTGGTAACTGGCGGAAATTGAGAAATCTCCAAAAGTTAATGCAAAGGAGCTACGCAAACCTATTACTATCTATACGAAAAATCACTCAGACCAATCAAGGTAAGCAAACGGCAGGAATTGACAAAGAAATCGTCAATACCCCTGAAGCATTCGTTACGCTGGTAAACAACTGGAATGGTGGAAGCCAAAGCCCAACTAAACGGGTAATGATTCCCAAACCTAACGGTAAGAAACGACCGCTCGGCATCCCTACCGTGCGCGACAGAATCGAACAGGCAGTAATAGTTAATTCCCTAGAACCCGAATGGGAAGCTGTGTTTGAACCTAACTCCTATGGGTTCAGATGCGGAAGAAGCTGTCAAGATGCCATCGAACAAAACTTTCTCAGAGTTCATAAAGGCAGAGACACTTGGGTTTTAGAAGCTGATATTAAGGGATTCTTTGACAACATTGCCCATGAAGCCATCTTAAAACAATTAGGTAATTTCCCGAAAAGAAACCTAATAAAAAGATGGTTAAAAGCCGGATTCATCTTTGAAGGAAAATACAATCCAACAGAGACGGGAACACCACAGGGCGGGGTTTGCTCGCCATTATTAGCTAATATAGGGCTGCATGGATTAGAAACATTCATAAAATCTACCAACCCAAAATTAGGCGTGGTTAGATACGAGTCACGATTTCCGAGTCACAGCTAGAGATAAAGGAAGTCTCGAAACAGCCCAAATCCAGATACAACAATGGTTGTCAAATAGAGGACTCGAACTCAGCACGGAGAAAACGCTTATCACGCCAATGGAAGATGGTTTCGACTTCCTTGGATTCAATCACCGCCATTACAATGGCAAATTGCTAATCAAGCCATCAAAGAAAAAAGTCCTCGACTTTTGTAAGCGAATTGGCAAAGAAATAAAAGCAATGAACGGGATAGAACAACAAGTAGTCATAAGAAAACTGAATCCAATTCTCCGAGGTTTTGCTAACTACTACAAAGGTGTGGTCAGCAAAGCAACATATAGCTATATTTCATTCAGAATATGGCAATACCTTTGGCGTTGGGCTAAACGTAGACATCCCAACAAAGGAAAAAGATGGATAAGAAAACGCTACTTTAAAACCTACAAAGGAAACAATTGGACATTTGCTTGTAACACAAGCGACCGCAAAAGGAAGGAGAAACTTTTAGTCCTCTACCCTATTGCTTACACATCCATTGAACGTCACATAAAGGTTAAAGGGAATGCGTCACCAGATGACCCCTATCTTAAGGAATATTGGGAAAAACGCCACCAAAAACATGGTAAAAGCTATTGGGAGCGCAACTCGCGAAACTTCAATATTGCTCAAAGCCAAAACTGGAAATGTCCAATCTGTGGTGAACCATTATTCAATGGAGAGGAAATAGAAACCCATCATATAGTTCCTGTGGCTCAAGGCGGACAAGACGACATTGAAAACCTTCAGCACCTACACAAACCGTGTCACAAACAGGAACACTCAAAATCCAAGTCAAATCACTTGAAGTAAGGCTTGAGCCGTGTGAGTGCGAAAGTCTCATGCACGGTTCTCAGGGGAGGGGAGAGTCGCGAGGCTCAAACCTTACCCGACCAATCAGTTGTAAAACAAGCAGGTAACAACACTGGCGCTAATGGGGTTGAAATATGGGTAAATAGGTTCTAAAAAAGTGTCTTAGTGTCAAGCCACAACCTGAATAACAAATGTGGACTTCAATATCGTTTATTCCCGCAAAGGTTTTCCCAATCAGTTGCAATCCTGGGAAGATATTAGGCAAAGTGAACCGCCCTAAGTTTCATTAAAAGCTTTCAATTTTCTGAAAGTATCTCTAAAACGGAACGAGTAAAAGTGCGACCGATTCGGAGCAGGAAGGCGGTTAAAATCCGACACGTATGGCTCCGGGTAATCGAAAGATTACCAACCTCGATAGGATGTGGGAGAATAACCCACTCTAGAGAATGACTAGTAACTCCCGACCTGACCACACGCCCGGGATTGACCCTTTCAACCCAGAGTGAAGCTGGTAGCAGGGCGTGATAAGGACTGGGTAGGATCTCCTGGTTGCTGCGCTAACGGGGAAGTTGATATGCCCTTAAGAGAATAATCCATTTGTTCGGACTCCATAAAAGTGTCTTACGTTCCACGCCATCTTGATCCTTCCACAGATGAAGTGAGTCTCAGAGATACTCCCGCAGCGACCTTTTTATGTTAGCTGCCCATCATTGAGGGAGTGAGACAGGCCTTCTTGAGTCAGCTAAGTCAACATAGTATCTTATCGAAGGTAATAGGTAAAAACGATGTATGAGGTCAAGGGTTGGTCGAACCCAAGTAGGTTAAAGGGACAGCGGAAATCCTCACATCGGGTAGGAGTTGGCGTAATTGCCGACGGATATTCACGATATTGAATTTGGAGCAGAGCATGGTTAGACATAGTAGAAGCGCCTTCGCGGATACTAATGAACTTTGGAAAAGGCTTCCTTGGAAGAAATTCCGGCTTAACCTTTTCCGCCTACAAAAAAGAATATATCGAGCCACCAAGGTCGGAGACTTCCGAAAGGTAAGGTCTTTACAGAAATTGGTTATGAAATCCACGTCCGCCATTATGTTGGCTATAAGACAGGTCTCCCAACTCAACAAGGGTAAGAAGACTGCTGGGATTGATGGAAAGAAATCTCTAAACTTCCTAGAAAGATTTACGCTTTTCTGGGAAATCCGGAGGGATGCACTTAACTGGAAACACCTTGGGTTGAGGAGTATTCCAATATCTAAGAAAGATGGTTCCATTAGGATGCTGAAAATTCCTACCATCAGGGATAGAGCATGGCAATGTTTAGTCAAGTACGCCCTAGAACCCGCCGCGCGTTGCAACTTTCCACGCAAGGAGTTACGGCTTCCGAACCGGGAGGTCTGCCCATGATGCACAAAGGTACGTATACGAACAACTCAAGCGCACCAAATCGCGTAGTAATACGAAGAAACTGGTGATTGAGTTAGACATTAAAAAATGCTTTGACCGAATCTCGCACCGGACTATCATCAAAGAGATGATAGCTCCAAAGGGTATAAATGATGGCATATTCCGTTGTCTCAAGTCCGGTATTAACCCGGAATTTCCAGAGCAAGGAACACCGCAAGGTGGAGTCATCAGCCCACTTTTAGCCAATATAGCCTTAAATGGTATAGAGGATATTCATACATCGGTTCGTTATGCGGACGATATGGTGATATTCCTCAAACATGGCGAGGACGCAGAAAAGGTTCTCAATAACATTGAGAATTTTCTAAGTAACCGAGGGATGCAAATCAATCAAGAAAAAACCAAAATCACGGAAGTGACCAAAGGGTTTGATTTTCTTGGATGGGAGTGCAAGGTGTGTAAAGATGGCAGGTTCCGTAGCTTTCCTTCTAAAGATAACATCGATGCTGTCCGCAAGAAACTAAAATCTATCATCAATGACCGAAGGTTGAGTATATCGGTAATGGTCAAACTCTTGGCTCCGATATATCGCGGATGGAGAAATTACCATAAATATTGCGAACTTGATGGTTCAAAATATTCATTGTGGGCATTAAGACATAGGGCAGTTAAGAAGTTCAATACAAAATCTCGAAACATCCGAGAGGCTATAGAACTAGGCAAACAAGCCTTTCCTAACGTCGGGTATGCCCTAAATAGGCATACTGCTGTCACTAACGATAAGTCACCGTTTGATGGGGACGAACTTTATTGGAGCAAGCGTAAATCAAAACTCTACGACGGTAAGACCGCGAAACTACTTATTAAGCAGGATCTCAGATGTGGACATTGTGGACACTTCTTTGTGGACGATGAAGAAATTCATCTACATCACATAGATGGCAACCACAATAACTGGGAGAACAAAAACCTCGTAGTAATACACAGGAGTTGTCACCAAATAAGCCACATGGGCAAGTCTACGGGCTAGAATATCTAGGAGCCGGATGCGTAGAAATACGCACGTCCGGATCTGAAGGAGAGGTGCGGAGCGTAATAGCTCCCATCGACTCTAACACGCCATACAGGTCTGAAGAAAGGTCGAACCCTCAGTAGACTAGGTTGAGATTAACTCCTGGTGGCGGGTAGGATGACAGCCAAAACTGTTGTCGGGTATTCAGAAAATATTCAACGGAGTAGAGTATGATTAGGCACAGTAAAAATACTAGTGAATCTTGGAGAAAGTTACCATGGAAGAAATTCCGTAAAAACTTATTCCGCTTACAAAAGAGAATATTCAAAGCTGTTAGAATTGGTGACATAGTTAAAGCTAAGTCTTTACAAAAGCTTGTTCTGAAATCTACATCAGCTAAACTGTTAGCAATCCGTCAAGTAACCCAACTTAATAATGGGAAAAAGACGGCAGGAATTGATGGAAAGAAAGCACTTACATTCAAAGAAAGATTTGAATTAATTAACATGCTTTCAATGGTAAAGGATTGGAAACATCAAGGTTTACGAGAAGTACCAATCTCTAAAAAGAATGGTAAGACTCGTATCCTTAAAGTACCTACAATCTCTGATAGAGCATGGCAATGTTTAGTAAAATATGCCCTCGAACCTGCACATGAAGCAACATTTCATGCAAGGAGTTACGGCTTCAGGACTGGAAGAAGCGCACATGATGCACAAAAGATAGTATTCCTTTCTCTAAGCTCTCAAGCTAAAGGATACACCAAAAGAGTCATAGAACTAGACATCAAAAAATGCTTTGACAGAATCAGCCACAAATCAATTATGGATAAACTAATAGCACCAACAGGAGTAAAACTAGGAATTTTCCGGTGCCTAAAAGCCGGAACAGATCCAAGTTTTCCGGAACAAGGAACTCCTCAAGGTGGTGTTATAAGCCCCTTGCTAGCAAATATAGCACTCAATGGAATAGAGGGAATACATACAAGCGTCAGATATGCTGACGACATGCTATTTTTCCTCAAGCCTAAAGATGATGCAGATAAAGTACTTAACAAAGTATCCAAATTCTTGGAAGAACGCGGTATGGAATTAAGCCAAGAAAAGACTAAAGTGACAGCTACGACAGATGGATTCGTATTTCTTGGTTGGAATTTCAAAGTCCAAAAAAACGGCAAGTTTAGAAGTACTCCGTCTGAGGAGAATTTCAAAGCTATGCGTAAGAAAATAAAAGCCATCGTCAGCAATTCTAACTATGGTGCTGAGATTAAAGCTAAAAAAATAGCTCCCATCATACGAGGTTGGAGAAATTATCACCGTTTCTGTGACATGAGTAACGCTAGGGATAAACTGTGGTTCCTAGAACACAGAACCGCCAGAGTATTTATGAAACAGAAAACGATAAACCGTTACAAGGCTGAATTCTTAATAAAGAAAGCATTCCCAACGGTCAGTTGTGCAGAAAATAGGTTTATCAATGTAAAAGGTGAAAGATCACCTTATGACGGAGATATTACCTATTGGAGCCAACGAGAATCCAAATTGTATGATGGAACCTCAGCCAAGCTTTTGAAAAAGCAAAACCATACTTGTGCAAAGTGCGGTATGAAATTTCTCCCAGGAGAAGATATCCACTTACACCATATTGATGGTAATCATGATAATTGGAAACCCAAGAATCTTGAAGTGATACACCAATCATGCCATCAATACACGCACATGAGCAGGGCGTAAAAACCTAGAATATCTAGGAGATAGATGCGTATAAATACGCACATTCGGTTCTGAAGGAGAGGTGCCCTGGTTAATACCAGGCATCGACTCTAACCATCTTTGGGCTTTTGCTATTGTTTCTTCTACCGTCGGTTTAGCAGGTAGTAGCATTGCTGCTACATCGGGAGCGTTCTTGAATCATTTGAGCGAAAAAATAGACAAGGAAAATAATCTATTGTCATCTGTCTTGGAAAATTGCTCCACTTGGGGAAACCCCAAGACCGCATTTTCCGCTGAAAGTTTTAAGTTAGCAATAACTCACGATATGTATGTAATGTATCGTGATAAGGAAGAGAATAAACCTTCTATTTACACTTATTTTTTTGTGGAAATCACAGGTAATCCACCAATAAGCGGATTGATGGTATCAAGAATGCAATCAAATTCAGTTGCTGTATGCGATTGTATATCTTTTGAAGATGAAGAACGATTGATGACAATCCATGAAGAAAGCTTTGGTGAAAATCCAAGGTTAGTGGGTAAATCATTCTCTTCAAATCAACCGATACCAGACAAAGCACTACGGGAGTATATTGATATTCATTTGCCATATATTCGCGCATATCAAAGCAAAAATTTTGACCTATACAATTTACGGTCTTGTAAAGGCTGTCAGCATTTTTATGGTAGGGATCAAATTGTATGCGGTATGTATCCTTATGGTTGGAATGGTATCGATTGTCCCGACAAAGTTTGGGACAAAAGAAGAGTTATTCGTCAATTTGAAGATAATGCAGCTATTGAATCTTTATCTAAAAGATTAGATAAAGATTCAAATACGATGATTCTATCAGTCTTTTTCATCCTCAAACTTATCGTAAATTCAGCTTTGATTTCGATGGAAAACTTCTTCCTTATTCCAAAAAGCTAGACGGACTTGAAGATGCAAATCTTGTTGAGTACGTTAACTGTTTTAAACGCACTCGACAAAGACAATACGATTATTCTTGTACTGATTTCATTGAACAAGCGGAACTTTTTCTTGAAGAAGTAAATGCGACTATTCGAGTTGAAGACAACAGAATTATTGTTCGCGATAACTCGAATAAAGTTCATATTTTCACTCACAATGGCTCACCAATTTGGGTAAACAATCCTGCTTGTCCTCAAGAACTAAGCAATAATTATAATTTGTCCGCGTTAATTGATTTCTTGTACAACGGCGCAGATGCTCCCAATTCCTAAATCACTGTAAATCTTTTCTTAAATTTTCTAAAACCTCCACCTCTAATTTTTGGTGGCGGGGACTACCTAGTACGGGGGATTTTCCCCCACTACTGGGTAGTAATCGATAACCGCTACCCAATTGTTATTAATTAGAGGAAATCACAATGTTCAATACTCAATTTGTTACGACTCCTGAAATTGTTTGTACTATCAACGATTTTTTGTTTCCCGTCTTCTTGTTTTGTTTGATATTTGGGCTTTTATGCTACTTAATTTACGATTATGAACAACATCAGATATTGATGGAAATTCATAATAAGCCTGATGGCATTTGTGTTCAAAAAATGCAATCTGAATCGGGAATAGTTCGACCAAGACAAGAAGAAGCAACAACAATTGTTGAAAAGGATGAGGAGACTAAGTTGTTAATTGATTTAGGTATCCGAAATCTACGTTTGTTTTGTAAACAAAGGAAAATTACAGGCTATTCCACTGCTTACAAAAGAGGAAGGATAAAAGGTTTAGCCGAATTTATACTTAGTCGAGGATACTTTCACTCGGATATTGCGATTGCATTGAAATAAGCTCGTATTAAGTTAGCCCCGTAAGACAAAGGATCAATTTGATGAATTAACTATTCAAACCTCTATCAAACAAGTATCATTACTTTACGTAGCCGGTATTTGCTAGTAATTAACTTGACACAGAACATGAGAGAGATACA
>JBCBQE010000021.1:8186-20094 GCA_039820385.1 Cyanobacteria bacterium J06635_10 | reverse complement strand
GTAAATTAATGCAAAAATATTCTCTCATAGCAAAATTTTACAAGTATTCTTGCTTATAAAAATTTTGATGATGAAAAGTGTAAACGGCCGCACTCAGAAACATATTTAGTAGCAATGCAAAAGCTACGGTTACTTCTATGAAAAGAAAACAGTACTGCAATTTTCTTACCATCAATAACCGTGAGTCGTAATATTCTTTTCCTACTAGTGCTTCAGAACCAAGAGATGATTCTGTGAAGATTGCCTTCCTTCGCCCTTTTGAAAGATATTAACTGAGTAATTTCTTCACCGAAACCTTTATTCCCTCAAAAGCTATTGGACTTATCTCACCCGAAGTAAGAATTATTTACTCAACATAATTTCCGTTAACTGGGTTACGAAAAACTTCAACAAGGCGATTTTTCAAATCCACAACCCAATATTCTTTAATATCAGCATAAGCATAAGCTTTTCTTTTAGTGTCCAAATCTTTACTTAAGCTAGTATTCGCAAATTCAATCACCCAAAAAACATTTTCTGGATATGGGTGACGGCTTCGGTAAAGTTGTCTTAATGGTTGAACTATTGCTAAATCTGGCTCTATGCCAAGCTGGATGCTAACCTAGCATGAGCTGCTGGTAACTTGGTAATTAGTTGAGATTCTAAATCTTTGATTCCTTTTTGGTCATAACCAATTTTAATTAAATCGGGTAGAGCAGACGAACAGATACGGGACATTACTCGTAGCTCTGGGAAAGCAGCAGGGTTTGGAGTTCCTGCAAACTCCAGTCGAATTAACCGTGACAGAATTATTGGGTCATCATCGCCGATTGAATAGTTGGAAGCGACAATTAACGGACTATGAGGGTCTTGATTATTTTCTCGTACGGAACGAGAACCTCCACCGAATTGAGATTTGATTTGTTGACAAACCCATGTAATTTGAGCTTTATCTGGGTCATCGAGAAACTGAGTTAACCCACCCATGAGTTTAAATCGCTCGTGGTAGGCACTTTCAGATGCTTTATTAATCTTGGCTCTATGGTCAAAGCCCAACAAAGAAAGTGCAGTAACTGCGGCGAGTGTTTTTCCTGTCCCTGCATCCCCGTAAAGTCCCAAAACCGGAAAAAATCCTTCTTCTTGCTGGATTTTATCGTAAGATAAACCAGCAACAGAGAATGCTGTTGTAAACAAAGCTGGCATAAAACCTTCTGCTCCGAAGAAGTTACGCATGGAATTTACCAAACGTGGTAATACATTTGGTTCTGATTGAGTATTGATTTTAGGAACTGGAATTTTTTCTGCGGCTATTAACCTTTCATTAAGAACCCAGCCTGATTCTTCTTCTGTAATAATTGCTCCATCTTTTGAAATTTGACAATCGTGGAATACCCAACTCCCATCTGATTGTTGCCCTAAGCGTTCTGATAGTTTATAGGGCTTTCCTCCACGTTCTCGGTATGCAGATAGTTCTTTATGCAAATACTTGTGCAGTTCATCTACTTTCAGTTTGTTTACGTGCGGAGACTTTTCCCGTTGCACGAGATAAACAGTTAATGAAATCCGTTACCTTATTAAATGCTTCGGCTGGGACTACTACTCTATGCTGTTCTAATGGTGGGTCATAAGTACGTTTAACTTGTAGAACTAATCCCCCGTAATTGTCGTTAGTTCCGACTAACTCCCGTTCTACAATGAAACTAAAACCTGCTTTGGGAATCCATTTCCATTCTGTATTCACTTTTTTCCAATAACCTAATTCTGACCTATATGGATGTTGCACTGGTGCTGACCAATCTGACGTATTGAACTGTACTGAAAAATATAGTAAATAGTTACGGATGTCATCTGACCATAGTTTCATCCATTCATCTATTGAAATATAAGTAATACTATGGCGCTTCCCCTGAAGAACTAAGTCGTCAATATCAAGGTCTTCCTTGTTAAATTGTCCCCACCAAGCAATACGAATTTTACATTCCCATTGCTGTAGTAATTTGATTGTCTCGTGGTAACGCAGCATGATGTGCTGATTTGAGAGCATCCCCGCATCTACATATAAATTAATCACTAAATTTGATAATGAAGTATTTTGTTCACTCGCAATTTTTTCTAAATAAAAGCATGCAATAATTTTGGGCTACAATCCCAGGCTGCTCCAGAGGCTCCAATAATTATTTGTTTTAAGTTGAATGGCACTAAGATAAGCCGGAACTTAGTGACTGCAAAGATTTCAAAAAATTGGGCTTATAGAATTAAGTACAGGACGGGAGCAATTGTCACAAGTAACGGGTGGTGCGTGACACCAAAAGCCTTATTTGTCGTTTGAAATTCATCGCAATGTCAGGCACCTACAAGAAAAAATGTGCCAGTTGTGCCTATTCCTAAAGTAATTGAAGATGATAAGAATCCAATTCGCATAATCATCTTGCGAATTATGCGAATTATGTGTAAAGTTTTAACCTTTTATGTTGGGTTGTTCTGCATCACCAATTATGAAACTAAACGGATTTCAAATCCACGTGATACTGTCGTCTTGTTTTTTGCATTAAAGGGTAGGCTTTGGAACGACGCTTCTTTACTCTTGGTTCATAACGACAAGGACGTTGTGGAACTTCTTTATGAATTATTATATTTAATAATGTTTGATAAACAATGTTATGAGTTTGGTTAGAAGTATTTATTAATTTGGGAATAAAATTATTAAAATGGTGACGAGTACCTTGTAACGATAAGTGATTGTGAGAATTACCATATGAGGTAGTGGCTTCAAACATTAAAGTTCGTAGAAGATTATAAGCCAGTAAAAATGTCCAAATTTCTTTGCGTACCAATGATGGTGTTTTTCCTCGTAGAATATCCATACCCAAAGTCGTTTTTAGATGCTTGAAATTGACCTCAACATCCCATCTTTCGCCATAAAGCTTAACTATATCGACTGTAGAATATTCTTGACTATCTACCAATGTTGTAATCAAACTTACTTGTTTTGTACGAAAACCGGGTATAGCAATGTAAAAATAAATCTCTCTAACGATTAAAGTTGTAGGCAATACATTAAATTCTTCTTTTGTTAAACCTTGAGGACATCTTTTTGGCTTATACCATTTAACTAATTTATCACAATTACCAACTATTTTTCCTCCTCGCATCTGTGTTTTACGACTTTGATGTTTACGAAATAAACCATCACACCCAAAATTTTTTATTTTAATTAAATCAGCATACGCACAAAAAGCTCTATCTCCTAAAAGTACATCTCCTGGTTTTAAAAATTGATATAATTTTCTTGCTAATTGAATATCATGAGTATTGAAAACATCTATTACTAAGCCAATTGCAGCACCTGTTGCTATACTAAAAATCACACCTATTTTAGCAATTGGAAAGCCACAACCATCTTTTTGATTTTTGTGTTGGGGATAACTTGATTGGTTTTCTTTTGTGTCGGGCATTGAGACGTTGGAACCATCTATAACTTTGATATTTCGACCACACCATAAATTTTGTTCGTTTACTTTTTCTTCTAAGCTAATTCCCACTTCATAAAATAATTTTTCTATTAACTTTTCAGGTAATCTTTGACGAGCTTGACAATATGCGCTTGTATCTGTGGAAGGAATTTCTACGCCTTCTCCAACTAAGTAAGAGATTACACGACTAACAGCATTATGACAACTTTTATCAGCATCTAATATTTGAGATAAAAATGCCCATAGTGTCACTATAGGGTCAAATAACCGGCTACGGTATTTAATTTTCAAATCATCGATAATTTCCGTTATAACTGTCTCTGGTAGTAGTTCTTTAAAAGGTAATCCGATTGAATTACTAAACTTTTTCTTGAGAATTTGCACTCTTCTTGGTACGGTAGAACTAATCATTTATATTATTCCCCAAGGCATCTAATCTAGTTTGACTCGATACTATGGGGTTTTTCTACAGCAATAATTTAGTGCTTATTTTTACTATAGATTTTAATATGGAAATAGTGGTTCTATATCGTACTTAATCGATAAATTGTTAAAAATGCAACAAGCTTTATCTATTTCGAGAGCTTTATATTCAAGTATTAAAGGTCTATGCTCTTGAGCCATTTTTTTTGCTTGCAAGAAATTAACATTTGCGATTTTAGACAAAGCTTTGATGTGTTCTTTATTGTTAGAATCGGCAGAACACAAATACATCTTGTATTTAGTTTTATCTCGGACAATTGGTGGAATATAAGTGGTGACTACAGCCCATCTATTGCATTGATTACAGAATGAACCTTGGGTGCGACCTTGAATTCGGTGTTCAAGATTAGCTCCACATTCAAAACATTTTTTGATTTCAATCATTTATTTAGTTTTCTTACAGTCGTAAGAATCTTGGATTGAATTGTTTATTTTTATTTTTATTTTCTGTTCAAACAGATTAATTCTCAATAATTACAAAATTTATGTAAACCCCAAAAATATAACAAATCTATCGCTTCATGGAGTAAGAAGAATTGTTGTTGTGGTGATTTGTTGTTTTTGGGGTTCCCCCGAGTGTTGAAATGCTTCCCGACTCTTTCGGGAAAACCAGTTACTTCTTCCGACCAGAAGATTAACTCTTCTGTAATCAGGAATACTATATTATAGGTTATCTTATAGCAAGAAGGCAGTAGTCTTAAATCCTTATTTTATAGTTGTTTCAGCTTATCTTAGTGCCATTCGTTTTTAGTGTTTTGTTTTTCAGAGACAAAATATCAGCCACATTATTTTGACGATAATTCATGCACCGAAAATATTTACATGATTCAAAAATTTGCGTAAATCAACTTATTTAGATAATAATGTCGTCGAACTATGTAACGTGAATTGCTTGCATTGTCATTTTTATTCCTCCATTTATTACAAATACAATCTCAATAATTTAATTAACTAAACTTTGCTTGTTTCTAGTTTTGAAGCTTGTAGAAATGTCGGAGCAAGCCTTGCATAATCTCCGCCGAATTGATGCGTACCGATATTGTGTAGCAAAATACCCATTTGTTCTATACTACGGGCATTCTTCAGCGCACCTGTATCAAAGGGTTCAAAACCTGCATCTCTTACCAGTTGAAAGACAACTTCTTTTGCCGCGTCATCATCACCAGCTACGAAAACTGCTGGTTTAACCGGATTATTAGACCACTGATTACTATCTAAGACAGTCGAGGGCATGGTACTAAATGCCTTGACTACACGAGCTTTGGGCAAACGTTTTTGCAGCTCTTCAGAAGTCGAACTAGATTGCATAAACTCTAAATCGTGATAGTGTTCAAACTGTTCGCTGACCTTGAGGGGATTCATAGTATCGATAATAATCTTGCCTTCTAAATCTCCTACTTGAGTTAAAATATCATCTAAATTGAGCCAATAAACAGAAAATAATACTGCTTCGCCAAAATCTCCTACTTGCTTGAGCGTACCCCGATTTGCTCCTGCTACTTCTTGCATAAATGTATCGAGTTTTTCCGGATTACCTTGTTTGGTAAGCATCAGTTCGTGTCCTGCATCATACCAAGGTTTAGCTAAAGTACGACCGATGTTACCTGCGTTAAGAATACCAATTTTCATGATGTTTGCTCCTTTTGGTTTTAAAGTAATAGTGAGTAAATAGAAAAGTCTGGTTTAAGCCGCTTTACGCGCTAGTGCAACACCGGCGGTATTTTCGTAAAATTGACCACCTGCAATCAGACCATCTCGCATATCGAAACGAGCAATCCAATCACTATCGGCAATCTTTCCGGTTTGACGATGGCGGAAGGTAAAGTGACCTTCTACAAAAACACACTCACCAGCATCGCTGTAGCGCTTTGGTTCAAATTCAAGTGCTTCAAATTCTGAAAACAAAAGTGTAGTCAATCTGATGTAGCCTTCTTTACCTTTATGGGTGCAACCAGCCCAAGGAATTGCTTCTCGCAGAATCTCATTACCACCACTACCGACAATCCATTGAAAATTGGGTTGAGCGTAGGATTGAAAAGCGCGGTCAAGGGTTCCCTTAAAAGTTTTTTCCTCCTGAAAAAACTTTGAAGGGTGCCCGTCAAAATCACCTGCATATTGTGCTTCAAGAAACTTTTGTACTGTTTGAATGTTGGTTAATGTTTTCATCTTAATTTCTCCGTAAGTTTGTATCGTCTTAGTAAGCAATTTGCAGTCCGGGTTGTTGTTGGTGGTTCAGCCAGAACTTCCTTCAATACCACCAATCCAGCTTTGAAATATTCGGTTTGTTCGTGGAAATCAACAGCATCAATTAACTCGATGGTCGTAAAGGTAGAAAATAGTTGAATCGTTAGCATCGCGATTGACGTGATAGGTAATATTTCCTGCTTCCTGACGCGATTTCTCTACAACAGTTTGCATTGCAGCTTCCAAACGGTCACCTGCTGCTTTGTCTTTGACACGAACGGTGGTAAGTAAAGCAAAGGGCTGCCAAATGATTATCTAATGTTAACTGTAATCTTTCTTGGAGAGTTTGTTGTCCGCTCATTTCTGGACCTCTTTTTCTTTTAATTCTTTTAATTGGAATGTTGTTTTTGCATCCATGACTAAACTTTATCTAGTTTTCTTGGATTGATAAATACCCAAAATTGCAATAGACTGTTGACTATGAAATCAACAATCGACCTTGAATCCCTCGAAATTTTCCGCGCTGTTATTGATGCTGGGAGCTTTACCGCAGCAGGTGAGATGCTCGATAAAGACAAAGCACACATAAGCCGAGTCGTCAGTCGCTTAGAAAAACGCTTGGGTGTACAACTCCTGAAACGCTCAACCCGAAGCTTAAGCATCACTGAAATCGGTCGCGACTTGTACGAGCGAGCTTGCGGTATTTTAAATGCATTGGAAGAGACACAAGCCTGTATTGCTCAAGCTCATGGAGAACCTCGCGGACTGCTTAAAGTAACCGCAGGAACGGAGTTTGGGTTAATGCGAGTCAATTGTTGGATATCGGAATATCTCAAACGATATCCCCAAGTGCAGGTGGAAGCAGATTTTTCTAATCGTATAGTAGATGTGATTCACGAAGGTATTGATGTTGCGATTCGGGTAGGGCCATTAGTGGATTCGGAGTTATCTGTTCGTCCTTTGGGCTACATTCGCTATGGTTTGTACGCGAGTTGTGCCTACGCTCATGCGCGGGGAGAACCTGAATC
The DNA here is from genome assembly GCA_039820385.1 of Cyanobacteria bacterium J06635_10. GTDB lineage: Bacteria > Cyanobacteriota > Cyanobacteriia > Cyanobacteriales > Nostocaceae > Rivularia. Next base: position 12,947 of record JBCBQE010000021.1, on the reverse strand, counting down.
TTTACAAGCTTTATCCGAGCATTCACTGATTATGTTTTCTCCCAGAGGTAAACCTGTCTGGTCATTAGTCAAAGGTAAACAAAGGCAGGAGATTACTGGGGAAGCGCTATGTATAATCAACAATAATTTGGCAGTTAGAGATTTAGCAGCAGACGGACTAGGTATTGCTTTGTTACCGCATTTTCAGGCAGCACCATTAGTTTCCCAAGGAAGATTGACTCAAATACTCAAAGATTGGGAAAGAGTACCCGTACCCGTGTCAGCGATTTTTACCTCTAGTCGTTACATGACACCCAAAGTCAGAGCGTTTGTTGATTTAGCTGTAGCGGATTTCAAAGCTTCGTTGTAAATACGCGCACCTACAGCAGATTTGATTCTAATGAGGTCAAATATATTCTTTATAAGGCAGGGAACAGGGAGCAGGGGGCAGTGGGAATGTACCTCATTTACTTTCAAAACGTTGTATGTAAAATACCCCACGTATAAAATACGGGGGCTTTCGATAGCTTTTGATTTAGTTAAACAAGCTGATAATTCAAGCACCTGCATTATGCTTCAACAGTTGTTCTCAAAGCGCGAAGTTTCTCTTGTGCTTGTTCGGGAGTTAACCTGACATTCCAAAGTGGACTACCTGGGTCGAGGGGACTTGATTGTGCTACAGTTCCAACTTTGAACGGAATCAAGCCCGAATCTTCGATAAGCTGTCTGACTACTCGCTCATCCTTCTCTTCATCTACAGCGTAGGTCATAATTATGCTTGGTTCTAGAACATCACTATGTTGTTCTACATACCCAGTCCACAATGTAGTAAAAGCTTTGGCAATACGAGCGTTGGGAATTTTCTGCTGCATTACTACACCAGCCACTTCATTTTCTCCAATAAGTTGCTTTAAGTTGCCATTTTCATCGCTATAAAGTGGATTGGTTGTATCAATTACCAGTTTGTCGTCAAGGTGGTTTTTTATCTGGTCGATTGCCGAGTCAACTGTGCGGTAATTTACGGCTAGAATGATAACTTCGCCAAAAGCTGCTGCTTGGGTAACTGCGCCTATTTGATAATTACCAGCCTCAATATTCTCAGGATTGCGAGACGATAACATCACCTCATGACCTGCTCTTGTAAATAATTTTCCGTATGTTTTACCAATTGCTCCTGCGCCGATTATACCGATTTTCATCTTGTTTCTCCTTTTTTATTTCATTAATTGATTGAATTGTGCGATCGCTATATCTTGAGTAAAATTTTGCCCATGTTGTTACGGTCTTCTATAAGCTGATGGGCTGCTATAGCATCTTCTAGAGGAAATATCTGAGAAATTTGGGGCTTGAGCCATTCTTCCCTAATAGCTTGCCAAACTGCATTAGCTCTCATAATTCTTTCTTCACGATTAGCAATATAATCAAATAAATCTGCACCATGAAGAGTTCGAGAACGATAAAGTAAATCGAAAGGATTGATATTGTCTGGCATACCACCAGCAATTCCGTAGGTAACAATATGTCCCCGTGTCGCAACCGCTTCAAAGTCACCTGGCAAAGTTGTTTTACCTACTCCGTCTATGATTAAATCTGCACCTTTACCATTAGTAAGTTTTTTGACTCGCTCGACAAAATTTTCTTGGGTATAGTTAATAATCTCCGAAGCCCCTAATGCCAAAGCTCTTTGTGCTTTATGCTCGCTAGATGCAGTACCGATAACAAATGCACCCAGATGTTTTGCCCACTGTACAAGATTTAACCCCATTCCCCCTGCTGCTGCATGAATCAAGACAGTCTTTCCAGGTTCAAGTCGCACAAAATCGTTCATCATATAGTGGGTTGTTAAACCCTGGGCTGTCATAGCTGCTGCCGTCTCAAAAGAGATATCGTCGGGAAGAGGAATTAGTTTCCAAGCCGCAATAGGAATGTATTCAGCATATGCACGGTCTAAACCAGCTTCTTCTTCCTGCATAAAGCTAACGCGATCGCCTACTTTTACCTCAGTTACACCTTCTGCGATAGCAATCACTTCACCAGCCCCTTCGGGACCGGGAATAAAGGGAGTAGGAACAGGTGGATTGGGATACCAACCACGACGCATCGCTACATCGATAAAATTTACTCCTGCATAGTGGATTTTAACTAAAGCTTGTCCTGGCTTTGGTTGGGGAATTTCTGTTTCGATTAATTTAAGAACATCTGCTGCACCGTGTTCGGTTGCTTGAATGGTTTTCATAGTTATATTGCTCCGTAACGTCAATAATTTAAAATTTTGCTGTAGCGCGAGAATGAATCGGATTGCACTGCTTAATCAAATTTGTTAGCTTCTAAACCGCGAATAATCGGTTCTGGAGTAAAGTTCTGGGGATAGTGCATTCCTCGTTCGCGAATCAAATACATAGTCAAATCCATCGTGTGGTCTGCGACCCAAAAGCGCGTTACCTGCCCATCAGTAATCCACAGGATGAAATACTCAATTGAAGTGCCGATTCTGCCAGTAGGTTCTAACCCAAAAAATTCCTTATCATGCTTCCAATTTAAATTGACAGCAATGGTAGCGCGATTTACACCGTAAATTTCGTCTACCAAATCCAATCGAGGTCGAAATCCAGATTGGAATTGAGCAGCCCAATTTTTGAGTGCTTCTCTACCAATCAATGGCATTGTGCCAACAGTGCTACGTACTTCCACATCAGAAGCAATTACTTCATCCCAAAGACCAAGATTGCGCTCGTTAAAACCCTTGTAAATTTGGCGACCGATGCGTTCGGATTGAGCAATAGCATCAACAACTTGTTGTGAATTCATAGTTTTGTCTCTTTTTTTATTTCTAAATACAGAATAATCTTTGAATAAAGTAAGATAAATAGGCTAAAAGTTATTTTATTATTTACCATTAGTTACTAATAAGAGATGAAAAGCCTGAGTAATATCAAAACCTTTGTCCGAGTTGCCCAAACCAAAAGCTTTGTCGAAGCAGCTAACATATTAAGTCTTTCTCCTCCAGCTACTAGTAAAGCAGTCGCGAAGTTGGAAGAAGAGTTAGGAGTTAAACTACTACACCGAACTACCCTTTCTCGTGAGTTTAACTAACGAAGGGGAAAGATTTTATGAAGTAGCTCAAAGACTTTTAGAAGAAATGGATGACTTAGTTCAAGAGTTAAAAGATACGAAAACAGAACCCAGCGGACGACTAAAAGTTAGTATGTCTGCTGCCTATGGGAGAATGTGGGGAACAATTTTATTAGCTCAGTTTTTACAAGCTTATCCTCAAATATCCGTTGACCTTTCTCTTGATGATAGAGACGTTGATTTAGCTGCTGAAGGTTTTGATGTAGTAATTCGCGTTGGAGAATTAGCTGATAGTGCTAACTTAATTGCCAGAAGGTTATTTCTTGACCCTTTAATTACCTGTGCGACTCCTGAATATTTAGAACACTATGGAAGACCGCAACATCCTACTGAATTAGCTCAATACAACTGCTTAAACTTTCGCAATCGCAAAACGGGTCGTTTGGTACCTTGGTTTTTTACTATTGATGAACAAGTTGAACGCAGAAATTTCAAGGGTACGCTAACTATTGATGATGGGGAAGCCGTAGGTCAAGCTGCTATGTTAGGTATGGGTATTAGTCAAATGCCTGGTTTTATGGCTATAAACGCTTTAACTGAGGGTAAATTAGAAGAAGTTTTAGCTGATTATAGACCGGACAAAGTGCCTTTTACAGCGCTTTATTTAGAACAACGACTAGTTTCACAACGGATTCAGGCTTTTATTGATTTTATGGTTCTTAAGGGTGCTGTTTGGGCTGCTCGATGATTGATTCGCCACTTTTTAATGCCAAAAGCCCTGCTGACGGACTATAAGAGCGTGGATTGTATTCCCTGGCTCAATAAGACAGCATTAGCAGTCGGAGCAAAATAATTTAATATTTTAATAACTACAGGTTTATTCCCAACAACTGCAATATTGCCTTTATTGGTGCCTTTTGTGCCTCCAACATCTGCACCTGGGATAATAACCTTTTTGGAATATAAGTACTTTTAGAAATTGTTTTTTCACCACTTTTTAGCTGCCAGTCATACCACGGCTGCTGGTACTGTTTACCGTTCTTCTTAGTAATAGTCCTCCAGTGTATTCTACCCGTGCCTTTGCCGTAACTTCTTCGAGTAGTACTACCGGTTCGCTCAACAGGTAGTACTGGTGGTGAGTCTTCCTTTAACTGAGTACTACCGGTTCGCCCAACAGGTAGTACTGGTGGTGAGTCTTCCTTTAACTGAGTACTACCGGTTCGCTCAACAGGTAGTACTGTTAGTGAGTTTTCTTCTGAGTGAGTACTACCGGTTCGCTCAACAGGTAGTACCGATGGTGAGTGTTCCTCTAGTTGAGTACTACCGGTTCGCTCAACAGGTAGTACTGGTGGTGAGTATTCCTCTAACCGAGTACTACCGGTTCGCTCAACAGGTAGTACTGATGATGAGTCTTCCTCCAACTGAGTACTACCGGTTCGCTCAACAGGTAGTACTGATGATGAGTCTTCCTCCAACTGAGTACTACCGGTTCGCCCAACAGGTAGTACTGTTAGTGAGTTTTCTTCTGAGTGAGTACTACCGGTTCGCTCAACAGGTAGTACTGGTGATGAGTTTTCCTCCAACTGAGTACTACCGGTTCCAACAGGTAGTACTGGTGATGAGTTTTCCTCTAACTGAGTACTACCGGTTCCAACAGGTAGTACTGGTGATGAGTTTTCCTCTAACTGAGTACTACCGGTTCCAACAGGT
>JBCBQE010000021.1:0-8087 GCA_039820385.1 Cyanobacteria bacterium J06635_10 | reverse complement strand
TAGTACTGGTGGTGAGTTTTCCTCCGAGTGAGTACTACCGGTTCGCTCAACAGGTAGTACTGCATTCTGAGTAGCGACATTTTGTTTAACCGACATAGATGCTGGCGGATAAACCACACCATAAGAGTCAAATACTTCCTTAAACCTTTCCCAATTTTCACCCCAGTAAACCAGACAGTGCGATTGCCGAGCTGATAATCTTGGCTTGTAATTTGTATCAAGGAATTTGATTCGACCAGTCCAAAAACAAACTGGTCGAGATTTCAATATTGGAGACAACCACTTAGTATCAGTAGCAGCAGGAACTAGCGCTATAGCTTCCGTTACTCGTCCCGATTCAAATTCAGCTTGCAACTTTTTTATCCACACACTTGATTGAGAGTACGGAGGATTCATAAATACACGTCCGTTCCACTCTTTAATTAAACCGTCATCGGAAGTTGTGTAGTGCATTGCTGCGGGTATGTGCTTCCCTTCATCCGCGCAAGGGTCAAGAGTAATTTGTCCCAACACCTGAATAACAAGCTCAGATATATGAGGTGGAGTGTACCATTCGTCTGATGATAATGATTTACTAGTTGCTCCCTGTTCCCTACCCCCTGCATTAGACTTTAAATAATCTTCTGATGGAATAGGAATAGTTGATTCCTTAGTCTTTATTAATTCTGCTATTTCAGGATTAGATAGAAGAGTATCAACAGAGATATTAAATAGTCCTTGTTTACCTTTAACAGCGAACGGTTCTGTTATTGGTTGAATATTTTCTAACTTCCATGCATAACGTCCAACTTCCCAATCCCCACTCTTTATTTCTGTTTCTGACTGCTCTTTAATAAATGAAGATGTTATGGGGATGCAATCTACTAAATCGCACATGGCGATCGCCTTCCCACATGGAAAATTAATTTCATTCCAAGCTGGTAATTCGACGCTATTACAAATCTTCAGATACTGTTGATATTGCTTTTTAGTAAGCTTGGCTGTGGAGCAAATTAACAGTTTGCCTCTATGATTGGTTTTCCAGCTTCTAGTCTCATACTTTTTTAGACCCAAAGCAATCAAAGAGCAATAAGGCTGCCACAAACTTATTGCTTTCAAATAATGATTGGATAATAATCGGTCAGATTCTTGCTCTCGTTGAATCAAGCTTTGAGGACTTGAGGTTAATTCTTCTATATCTGCTGATTTGACCGTTACTGATTCAGAAAATTTTGAATCAGATTGTTCAAATAAACTTTTGTTTTGAGGAGCTAAAGTTTCGTCTTCCTCTTTCAAAGCTTTGTTTTGCTCGATTTCAGGAAGACCGTTGGGTTCGTCCCAAGCAGGGTCATTAAAAACTTTATCCCAGTCGCGCTGGCAACTTTGTTTCTCAAAGTCCTGATATAATTCAATGTCAAAAAGAGTTGTCATTTTTTATATCCTCCTTACCAAGGAATCCTCTACGAACTGGAAGCAAACACACTTGATTCTTAAATAGAAGCAAAAATAAAAAATATTGCTATAGAGCTACTAACGAGATATTGCAGGTATTTTTTTTGCTTGGGAGTTTGACTGTAAATTTATTGCGCTTAGTCAGAACAAGAAGTCGCAACCGGATTAATCTGGTAGCATTAAACTATCCGCCTTTTTCTAGGCTTTTGTGCTTATAGATTAATAATACAATTTAATTAGCATAAATTGTACTTTTATATATAAAAATGCATTATAGAGAAGCTTTTAACCAGACATTAAAAAAGTTCGGCATTCAGGCAAAAGCCCTAGCTCAGAAGAGTGGGGTGCAAGAGCGTCAAATCAGCCAGTTTAGGAACGGTAAAGATTTAATGGCTGAAACTCTTTTTAGCTTGATAGCCGCTTTGCCTTCGGAAGCATCTATTTACTACTTTTCCTGTATTAATGGGGAGTCAATGTTAGAGGCAGTTGATTTGCGATCGCTAATTGGTTCGATGTCGATTGAGCGCAAGTCTGAGGTATTGAATTTAATTGCTAGCTCCTTAGTGGAAAACGAAGCAAAAACTGAATCTGCTTCGTTAGCAAGAGTCGTGTGATAATCAAACGTATAAAAACTTTAATCCTTTTTATTTTATACTGCATCCCCCCAAAAGGAAGTAATAGCAGGAGCAAACACCGACGTATCTTCACTGCTAGCAGGTTGTGCAAAATACTTAGCGCGATTGGCGATCGCCAAAATTCTGTCAGTATCTCTAACATACAACGGCACCATAGAGTCCCGTTGTTCCAGTAATTCATTCAAACCAATATTCATTTTAAGCCCCTGGTGAAATAATTTGCGAGCAGCCTTCTCCACCATCCGAGCTAATTCGGCACCAGTACAGTTAACAGTATTGTTGAGAATAATCCGCCATTCTTTTTGTGAAAGCACATCACTATCCTTTTCCTGTTTACCTACGGGAGTAAATGTTGTAGGTAGAGGTTCGTTTTTCTTAAGAGAATGTTGTAAAAAACTAACATCTTGTATTTGTGTACTATCTAAGTTACCTTGCTCAACTTTTAACCCTAAAGGAGTTGAACGGAACTGCATTAAAAGTTTTCCCGTTGAAGAGTTGGATACTTCATATTTTGAACCTTGACGAGAAATTTGATAATTACCAGCAGTGTATTGATTTGCTCCAGGTTGCGTTTGGAGATGAAATAAAGTTTTTAAAGATGTAGCACCTTTATGTTGTACAGAATTCGCTTTAAACTCCTGCATCCCTAGTTTAATAGCAGAAGTCACACCTTGAACCACAGTTGAAACATTATTAACAGCTTGCTGCCACCATGAAGTATTTTTTGGTTGCTGTAATCTTTTTTCGATTAATTCTTGGTAAAAATGACGTTCTTGTTGTAATGCTTTTAACTCAGTTCTCAACTGTTCAACTTCAGCCAGTAAGATATTTTTCAAAGGACTATCTTCTAAAACTTGAAGTGACTCTTTAACTCGTGTTGAGCCATTAGTAAGCGGTAAATTTGTATCCTCTTTAACTGAAGATGAATGATTATTTGATTCAGTATTTAGAAAATCACCTTCATGAATTTGGTTTAAGTCTTGACGCTCTTCACTATAATTATTTTCTTTAGCGATTTCTGGCTTTTCTTGACTTATATTTACCGTTTGCTCACCTAATAAATTATTAACAATTACTTTACCATTCTCATTACTCTGTAGAATAACTTGTCCGTCCAATTCTACTTTTTTATTGCTTACTCCTGAAGCAACATCACCAACAGGTGTAGAGCGTAACTGTTGAAGTTCGCTAATAAGTTGAGGATTTAAAAGCTGTCCCGATATTCCAGAAATTTCGTCTCTAAATTGATTATTATCTCGTCCGTAAACTAACCTATCACTATCAAATATTTTTAAATCTTGTTGCTGATTATCTCCCGAATTTTTAACATCTAGTAACGTTCGTAATAAAGTTTCAATTATTTGTTCATAATGCTGTTGAATAGCAGTTGCATCGCCGGAGTTTAAAGTAAATATATCACTCATTGTATTAACTCCTCCTGTTTAGGAATACGGTTGAGTAAAATATGCGAATCCACGTAAAAAATTGCTAATTCTCCATCGAACATCCAAGCTATAAACTGACTCTCCTGATTAATATTTCTCGTACATTCATAGCATCCAAATTTATTAATCCTGCCAGCTAATAAGCCATATTGGTCAAAGATTTCTATAACAAAAGGACAGTAACCTGTTTCAAACAATGGTTTTTCAATAGCAGATAGTAGCATTCGTTGCCAAGAGGGATAATTATCCAAAATTGATGAAATTTCTGGACTCCAATTTGTTTTTTTTATTGATAAAGCGTGCATTTACTAATCTCTCCAAATATCGCTGAAAGTAATAAAAACTTTTCTTGCCACAACCTCTTTCAAAACACGCTTGCAAGTTCTTGAGGAGAAGGTATAGTTCCGGGTTTTTCGGGTAATGGAAATAATTTTTCTGCCAATTGAACACGTTCTAAAAACTGATTAGAACGCTCAGAATCACTTACCTTTACAGAATTATTCTGAATCAATCTTTCTCGCACTAAGTCCCATTTATCTTCTGACCAATTCATCTGCTCGATATCTGATAAGGGAACCTTTATTTTTTGCAACAACGGAACATAAGCCTCCGTACCCCTCTGATAAGCTGGATTTATAATTACCGCTTTACCAGTACCCATTTTGGCAAACTGTGCGGGTTCTAATAAATGTCGTTTTTGATGATGCTCGTTAGTACTCCGAGAACCCCCACCTTTACCCATACTGCGAGATTTAGAATTAAACTGAATTTCCATTTCTCCCAGATAATCGCTGAACAACTTGGCTGATTCCGTATCTTGGGGGTTAAATATAAACTTAGTCGCAGTTCCCCCAAAAATAGCTCTTGTTAACTCCTTACCGTAAACTTTCTCTAACTGGGCAATATTCTGATATCCCAAAATCCCTACAAACCCATCTTCTCTATTTTCGTTGAGCCAATTTACTAACGCTGGTAGATATAAAGTTGGTAATTCGTCCAAAGCCACAATTAAAGGGTCAGAACGCGGTACAGTACGCGATACATTGCGAGTCACAATCATATGCAAGATAGCCGCAAGTAAGGGACCAACAATATCTCGGTTGTTTCTATCTAATCCAAACACAATCAGCTGCTTTCCATCTAAATCTAGTGGTAGCGTCGTTTTACCGCAAAAAGCACCTACAAAGTCGCGTTTGAGAAAACGCTGAAACATTCTTTGTGCGGTACCAATAATCGAAACTGCTGTTTTCTCGGAATCCTTAACGCTGATAAGTTGAGAAAGCGGACGAGAAGTCCAAACCTTGAGTTTATCTTTAGAAGCAGCTTCCATACGTGCCGCCAAATTTGGTAGAGATAAAATAGCTTGCGCCATCATCAAATCGCAATACTTATCGTCCCCAGTCAAAGCTTTAACAGCCTTTGTTACAAGTAAAATACCTTCAACTAGACTATCGCCAGCTTCTTCAAAAAATTTATCGCTGCTATTGTTGCTGCGGTCAAAATTTCGAGAAATAACGTGTGTCAATTGTCCTGCTGCAATAGCGTCCTCCTCATCTTGTAATAAATCCAAAGGATTACAAGTTTCACTTTCAGGGAATCCCGGCGCAAATACCCTTACCTGATAACCGCGTTTCATTGCGTAAGCTACAGCTCGTTTAGTCTGGGCTGGATACTTAAAATCATAAAGACACATTGGGAATCCTTGGTCAAAAGCACTTCTTATTAAAGGGTCTATAACTGAAAATGTTTTACCAGAACCTGCTGCACCAATAGCAGCAATTCCCCTTTGAACTGATGGTACATATAAGGTTCTATCTGGTTGAGATAACCTATGTAGTTGTTGAGTAAAAGAAGGTTTAGTTTTGATTAAACCAGCATCATGCCATTGTTTTTCAAGCTTGGAAGTAATGAAAGTTGGAGTACCCACATAAAGCGCTACTGAGTTTCGGATTGGCTTGGTAATCTGAAAAGTAGCTTTATGTTTAGCCTTGTTTTTCTCGCGTTTACCTCCCCAGTAACTGGTTGCTACTTTACCTTTATGATTGCGACCGGACAGGAAGTTGAAAATAGCGTTAGCGAAGCCATGCCGAAGGCTTATCGCCAAAAAACAGCCCATAAGAATCAATCCAGATTCCGATTTCATTAAATCCGCTAGTCTTTCAATCTGTAAAGTTGGTGGTGTTGTCGTTGTCTGTCGTATTGCTGTCATGGTTTAATTTTTTGTTCGATAGTTGTCCAACTCTCGTGGAAGTGCGTATACCTGCCAAGGTCAAAACAATATTGGTTTTCAGATACCATTTTTTTCATCGTTGTATGTTGACTAAAAACCAGACAAGGAAAAGGTTTAAAAAAACTATCATCAATTTTTATTAACTGTTGAGGTGGTGGTAAATTTGGATTAGCAATTATTTGTAAAAGACGTTCTCCCTCCGAGCGATAAACTTCATATAAACAGCCACCGACACCACATAATTTAGGTGAACGATAATCAAATACAAATAACTCACCACCACTATCTAATGATATTTTCAGAACTTTGATTGATTTTTTTTCTAACTTAGTTTCTGGCAGAGAAGATTTTACTTGTGCAAGTAGAGTTTGAGGAACAACATCTACAGCATTTTGCCAATTATATTCAAAATCTTTTACTTTTTTATTAGATGATGGTGTTTTCAGCATCCATAATAAAATAGGAGCCGAAATAAAAAACAAAATTATACATGATATTTGAAAACGAATAATCTTGTTGCGGAGTTCTTTTCTCATATTAAAGATAATAGTTAAATTTTTTACTTATTATCGACACAATCCATTGCTTCCATCGCTTTTCTATATCCACCTAAAACTGTAATCCCATGTTTATTAACAGAATCACTATCGTTAGCATTACTAATTTCTGAATCAATTGGAATACTTGCACCGCCAAAATGCATTTGACCAACACGTTCGATTAATCTTTCACCTGTAAATGTTTTTCCCGTAGTTGGGTCTATTTGTTTTGATGCATTATTTAATAATTGATTCGTATTGGATGCAATTAAATTCTGTTGTTCAGTAGGTGAAAAATACTGCATCATTTCTTCACCCGTAACTTCTTCACCTTTATCTAATCGAGTAAGAAATTTCGTTCCACCAGATTTACCTTCAATGATTTTTCTCACATTAGGATGGTATGACATAAATTGCATCGCTCCCAGAGAGCGACCGCAATTACCGTTCCCATCACAAAGATAATTCCCTACCGAATTATAATTATCTTGAATATCAGAAAGCGCAGTGCTTAAAGCATCGATATTAGTACCTGATGTATGTCGCTTTTTACAACTACGTTTATTAGGTGGTAATAAATTAGATGAATTACTACTTGATGTAATAGGAGAATTATTGAAAGTAAATCCGCTACTTTTTAATCCAGTCGGAGTAGAAGTAGAATTTTCTCCACCTCCGTTTATCAAACCTAAAAATATAGCGTCTTGTTCTCGATAACTCATAAACGGAACCGGACCAATAAAATAGGGTGTACATCCCAAATCAACAAAATTATTCCGCATACAGACCCGAAAGAACAGAGCTTGGGACATCATTCCATCTAATTCCGACACATCCCAAATCGCGACCTTAAAAGCATCTCCAAACAAATGTCTTCCTGTAGGTTCTTTCCCATTGTTTACCGAACCAAGGATTCCCCTACCACCTTTAACTGACTGATATTTACCGCTAACCCAAGCTTTACCTTTAACAGATTTAGAGCCAGATAGCTCTACATGAGCGCAATCTTTTTTACAGGGTACAGCGAAACCTTCTTTTTTACTTCCTGAAATTGTTTTTTGTCGTAACTGCTCATCAGTTCCAAAAGCAACATCAACTATTCCGACTTCCCCACCTATAGCGTTAATGGGATTGGGGAATTGGGAGAAAGGAACCGAATCTAACCCTGGAACGGAATCGATATAAGCTCCTTGCCATTTTTCAAATTCTTCAATTGGTGTTGTAGATAGTCCAGGAATCGAATCGACATTGTAGGAAGTTAAATTAATCTCAGAAAAACTAAGCTTACCCAGATGAGTGGATTTTTTGAGTAAATTACCAATCCTTTGATTTCCATCAACTGAGCTAGATAAATTTTGAGAGAGTAAATATTCTACAGGCTTGACTTTTACCGGAAAAGCCACTGAAAGTAGAAAATTGCTTCTCTTTCGGTTGATTGAGTACTTTACCAATTTTGGCAAGGGAACCAACTACAAACGTTTCTGCATCTCTTGCGGCAATATCTTCACTTTTAGCACCTCGTTTTGATGTTATTAAAGGTTTGCTATTATTTCATTAAAGACTTGATGCAGGATTATAACGATTCAGCTTGATTTGAACTGGATTAGTAGCCAGAATTTTCTATGAATAAATAAAAATGTTGACTCAGAAGATAAGCCATGAATCGTAGTTGCAGTTATAAGAATTGTGGTGTTATATTGGCTTGGATAATATAGGATAAGCAAAGTAATTATACCTAAATATTAATACACTTACATTTAAATACAAGTAAATAATTTATCCTTGGAGAATAGCTAAACATTCTTAG
>JBCBQE010000020.1:0-20232 GCA_039820385.1 Cyanobacteria bacterium J06635_10 | reverse complement strand
TGTTGGAGGTGTTCGATATCGCTTAGGAATTCTAATTTTTCTAGGGCTTCTTTGAATGTTATATCGGAACGGTAGAGAATACGGAAAGCTTTTTTGAGAACTTGTAACTCTTCAGTAGAAAAACCGGAACGCTTGAGTCCGATTAAATTAAGAGTGCGAATGCGTGCTGGATTACCTTCTACCAACATATATGGTGGTACATCGCGATCGATCCGTGCCATACCGCCAACCATTGTATGTCTGCCAATATGTACGAATTGATGAACCCCTAAAACTCCACTTAATCTTGCCCGGGATTCAATATATACATGACCTGCTAATGCCACTGAATTAGCGATGACAACAGAATCTTCCAGAATACAGTTATGACCAATATGAACGTAAGCCATTAACAGATTGCCATTACCAATGCGAGTTTCTTCACCCGCACCAGTGGCGCGATTAATGGTAACGTATTCTCGAATACTGTTATCATCGCCAATTTTAACCGTGCTAAATTCCCCAGCGTACTTTAAATCTTGAGGTTCTGAACCGATAACGGCACCCGGGAAAATCCGATTTCGTGCTCCTATTTCCAAAGGCCCCTCAAGCACTGCATGGGAACCAATCATAGTTTCCGGACCAATTTTTACGTCCCCTTCGATCGTAGCGTAAGCACCAACCTGAACCGTCGGGTGCAATTGCGCTTTAGGATGAATTACAGCAGTTGGGTGAATTAATCTCTTCAAAGGTACATCTCCAGAACAATTTGCGCGGCACGAGTAATTTAAGTATTCAGTAGCCGAAAGCATTGATGATTCGCAACGAACGATTATTGTGAGGGCGGCGAAAATTACGAAAATTTACTATACTAAAGTGAATTATTTTTTACATATATTTTCATAATTCAGGATTTAGTAAAGGCAAATAATAATCGTGCCTTTACCAAATTCAGTTATTCCTCAATTAGCAAGAGAAAACATTAATTCGCCTTTGGCTGCGAGTTGGCCGTCCACTTCGGCGCGGCCTTGCATCTTACCAAAACGACGACGCTTAACCCACAACAGTTCCAAAGTCATGACTAGCTGATCTCCGGGAACTACTTGACGGTGAAAACGTACTTTATCAATGCCAGCAAATAAGAAAAGTCCGCCTTCGTATTCAGGTAGTTGAGTCATTACGACACCACCGACTTGCGCCATGGCCTCAACAATTAGTACACCGGGCATAATTGGCTGTCCGGGAAAATGCCCTTGAAACTGGGGTTCGTTAAAAGTAACATTTTTGATGCCAACAGCTTTACTTCCGGGAACATAGTCGATAATTCTGTCTACTAATGCAAAAGGATAGCGATGCGGTAGCAGTTTTTGGATTTCTTCTACTGTAAAAATTGTCTTGTTCTCCGATTTGATTGCGCTAGAGTCACCCAATTTATCTTCAGTAGATGCTGGTGTATTAGTTTTGTCGTTAATTTCGGTAACAGTTGACATTGCCTTCCTTAGATTGATGTTTTCTCTGTCGGTTGTAACAGTAGGCACTTAAGCAGAATTTCTAGTATCAACTCAGAAATTTTAGATTTTTAAATTTCGAGGACATTTGGTTGCTCTGAAACACTTGCAGTACGTAATGCAGTGAAAAGGGTTTCCTCACATTCGCTGTTGCCATGCATGGTTCTCAACCTTGTAATAAGTGTCCGGGATTTTGGAAATGTTATCCAATCTAAAAATCTAAACTCTCCTGTTCTAAAATTCTTTTTGCCAGTTGAATGTGCAAATTATGGCTGGCTTTGTAAGCTAAGAAATGAACCCGAGGGAAAATTCCTAATAAACTTAAATCTCCTACTAAATCCAAGATTTTATGACGTACAGGTTCATTTGGAAATCGTAGTGGTGGATTAACCCAGCCATCTTCACCACATACAAGGGCATTTTCTAAGCTTCCACCTTTGATTAATCCAGATTTCTTCAAATGTTCTATTTGATACATTAAACCAAAAGTCCGGGCAGGAGCAATTTCCGCAATAAAGCTTTCACAGGAGTTTTGTTGTTCAACAGCAGGCATCCAACTGTGCCATTGATTCCCAATTGCCGGTAAATCAAAATCAATACCGTAGCTAAAACGGGTTTGCGGTGCTGGTAGCGCGCAAACAAAAGCATCTTCTTGACGTACCCAAATTGGTTTTTCTAAGGATAAAGCATTCTGGGGAACAGTCGAATTTTGCTCCACCGTTCCAACTTTGGCTATATTTTCAGCCCATATTCTTGCCGAACCATCTAAAACCGGTACTTCTGGACCATCAATTTCAATACGGGCATTGGAAACGCCCATAGCAGCCAAAGAAGCCAGCAAATGTTCCACAGTACGAACGCTAGCTTCACCTTCCCTTAATTCAGTCGAGAGAACCGTCTGACTGACTGTTTTTATGTTTGCTGCAATAGTAGGTTTTGAAGGTAAATCCACTCGCACAAAATAGCGTCCGCTTCCCGGCTCAGCAGGCAATATACGGACATTGGTTTTTATATCGGTATGTAATCCGGTTCCTGTTTGGGTAATTTGGGCGGCAATTGTACGCTGTTGCATATTGCAAGCTTTTTATATACTTCGAGAATATTGTGTATTAAAAAATCTTTTCCCGTTGGGACTACAGCGGAGATTTTCAGAAGCTGTGCTTTAGGTAATAGTATTGAAGTAAAGGTAAAAATTGGCAAGTTAACCGGAAAACAGTTAATAGGGTTGTAATTTCCGCTACTTTGTCAAATGCGCGACTAAAAAAATTAACCCTCCTAGTCATAACTAGAGGGCTTTAACAAAATAAATCGGGTTAAAACTTCTAACTCCTAACTCCTAACCCCTAACTAAATTTAAAACCGTTCCCCAATACCAAAATTGATTCGGCTATCTCCATCATCATTGAGGCCGTAGTCAATCCGAATTGGGCCAAGTGGTGACTGTACCCTTACCCCTAAACCGTAACCGACACCAGTACCGTTTTTATCAAGTACTTCTGCTGGATCGGTTGTGGTTCCTAAGTCACTACCAACATCAACAAATAATGCGCCGCTAAGTACTGAGAAAAGTGGGAAGCGATACTCAACAGATGCTTCTACAAAACTGCGTCCGCTACTTAATCCACCATCGTCATAACCCCGAACGGAGTTGCTACCACCTAAGGAAAAAGCTTCGTAGGGAGGTAAATCGCCTAAAATGGTTCCTGCTTGAAAGTTAAAAGCGAGAGTTTCGGCTCCTTTGCTAAAGTTAGTAAAGTTTACAGGTATGTATTGACTGTAACTACCCCGCAATTTTGTCATCGCAATACTACCTTGTCCGATAGGTACTGACTGATCTATACCCAGACGCAAGAAAGAACCTTTAGTGGGTTGTAATGGGTTATTACGCTTATCGCGAGACGCTCCTAGCTTGACTAAGAATAAATCATCTTCACCATCTCCAGAAGCGCTGAGTGAGACTCGTCGGCTAACCTCATTACCATCTTCAAAAATTGCACCTTCTTCGCTAACATCACCATCACCATTAGTAATGCTAACTCTTTGATACTGCAAACCAGCAGAAGCGACCCATTCTGCTTTTTTATAAGGATTTTTACTTAATGGACGAGTAAAGTTTACTCCACCACCAGTACGGACGACCCGGGGACGATCGCGATCGTCATCATCATTACCCGTATCGGCAGTCTCAATTTCTTCGTCATCCCCATCGAAAATCAAGGAAATCGACCGGCGACGGAATGCATTAACAGTATAAGAAGTACGGAAGGGATCGCCTGCTATCCAGGGATCTGTAAAGCGGAGGTCAAACAAGAATTCCCTTACCCCTGCCTGTAGTTCTGCCCCTAAGTTTTGATTTCTTCCATTTAGGTTTTGCTCTTGGTAACTAATAGTACCAAATAATCCACTAGCCGAACTAATACCAGCACCTGCGGCAATAGAACCGCTGTTTCGTTCGACTACATTAACGATTACATCTACTTTACTAGGGTCATTGCCCGGGTCAAGAGAAACATTGACATCTTCAAATAAACCCAGTCCAAATACCCGCTGTAAGTCTCTTTGTACGATGTTACGGTTAAATATATTTCCTGGCTTGAGTTCCAGTTCCCGCGTAACAATATATTTCTGAGTTCTTCCTTTTACAGGTTTTCCATCTTCGTTAGTCGCTTCACCATCTTTGTTACGAAATTGGACTCGAATATTTTCTACCAAGCCTTCTGCAACCTGTAGAGTAACCACGCCATCGGGAGATACTTGAGGTGCTCCAATGACGTTTGCAAGTACGTAACCTTGGTCTTGATATCGTTTGACTAACTGCTTGATACCTTCTTGCAATTGACGCAAGTTAAGAATTTGACCGTACTGTTGTCCGAATACTTCATCAACAGCTTTGGGGGGTAGCACCGAAGGAACATTAGCGCCAGGATTTGCATCAATTTGCACTTTTTGCAAAACCGGGTTGGGTTGAACTACGAAACTGACCCTAACTCCCAATGGTGTATCTTCTGGCACAACTTGAACGTTAGAGAAAAAGCCGGTTCCAAAAATAGCATTAATATCTTCTTGTAATTGCGAACGGGTTGTAGTTCGCCCTGGTTGAGTGCGAATGACTCGATAAACTTGTTCTTGCAATCGAGGTGTAATTTCTCCAGTATCCGATCTCACCAAGACTTCCGATACTAATACCCGGGTTTCATCTGCTGTTGGTGTTTGTGTCGTACCGGGAGTTGGGAATTGTGGTTGTAAAGGATTTCTGGGGGGCAGTTGATTTGGTTGTGTCGTACCAGGAGCTTGAAATTGTTGCTGCTGCCTATTTTGTGCTGGTTGTTCCCTGTCCCTAGGTAAATTATTCGGCGGGGGAATTTGTGGAGCATTTTGTGCAGTTGTCGAGTTTGAAGTTGGTATTACTACCTGTAATTTTTTCGCAGCTGAAGATTTCTGTGTTCCCACGACAAATGTATCACTTTCATTCGTGGTTACTGCTTTGAAAATATCTTGTGACTCTTTAGATTTATTAACACTTTGTGCATTTGCACCTACCGAAACCCCTAAGGGAGTAGTAAGTGCAATTACCGTCACCAAAAAGGGAGATAAACGCATTTTAGTTAGATTCCTTTTCACTTCCACACACCATCGTTGAATATGATAGTCATTTGTCATCAGTCAGTAGCTATTTGTCAAGGACAGTTGCAACGCATGACATCAAACAAAATCTAGTTAACCAACCTTGGTCTCTATTGTTTTTAACACCCTTTGTAAAACTTCAGAGTAGGCATTTTCTACATTTCCTAAATCTCGCCGAAAACGATCTTTGTCTAAAATTCGATCGAAGGGATTGTCGGTTGCAGTGTCCCACAGACGGCAGGTATCTGGACTAATTTCATCTGCCAAAAGTAAATTTTGTTGGGAGTCCAAACCAAACTCTAGCTTGAAATCTACTAAAGTAATGCCGCATTTACCAAAAAAACCCTTGAGAAAATCGTTGATTCGCAATGCTAGATGAATAATTTGCTCAACTTGTTCCTGGGTAGCTAATTCCAACAATAGTAGACGTTCTCTTGTCAACAAGGGATCTCCTAACTCATCGTTTTTGTAATAAAACTCTGTTAAAGGCTTCTTTAACACGGTTCCCAATTCTAAACCTGTTTGCTTACAAAGGCTTCCGGCTGCAATGTTGCGCACGACAACTTCTAAAGGAATTATTTTCACCGCTTTTACCCGCATTTGGTTTGGGTTCGGGTTATCTAAGTAGTGAGTACGAATACCGTTTTCCTCTAGCTGTTGAAATAGTTTACTAGAAATGTTACAATTTATTTCTCCTTTATTGGTTATACTGCCCCGTTTTTGGGCATTAAAGGCTGTCGCATCATCTTTAAAATCAGCCAGTAAAACTTCTGGTACATCCGTTTTGTACAGAATTTTAGCTTTTCCTTCGTATAGTTTCGAGGTAACAGACATATTAGAACGATTATTTCGCGTCCAAAATAACTGACGCTGTAGATGGCTTAATCATTTTATCTTTAGATATTAGTTAATAGTCATTGGTAATATTAGCTATATGAATATCCAACGGTATTAATACTTAGGATGAATGATAATTATGATACTGCAATCTGTCTCTATAATTAAGTGTATTATTACTTCTAGATATTATAAATTATTTCATTGTTAGCCTTGTCTTAATAAATACAAGTATTCAATTTTTGAATGCTATTATTTCCTGGCAACTTAATTGTTAACTTCAGATTCAAAATTTAGTCATAAACAGGACTTACGCAATTGTCACAAAACCTTGGTTGGTGCGTGACACGAAAAGCTGAATTTTTCGTTTAAAATCAAGCATAGTGTCACAGCACCCTACGAGGAAAATGTGCCGGTTGCGTAAGTCCTAATAAAAAATAAAAGGTTCTTCAGTACTTGATATGCTAACGTGCACAGTAGTTATAAAGAACAAAACCAAAAAATAAGCATGTTAAATGCTACTTTACAAAAGCTTGCTCAAAAAGCAAGTTTGTTTTATTTATTACGAGAAAGACATCAGGTAAAGTACCCTAAAATAAAGCAAAAAGGAAGCTGACAGGCTTTCTAAAATATTTCTGAAAATAATAAAAGTAGTCGAAAAGCGACTTGCGAATTGCTATAGACTCCGAGTAAGGAAATTTCGGGAACACATAATAATTAATTTACACAACGCGGTAGATGAAATAAATCTCCTACACCATAAAGGCTTAAACATTATTCAAAAACTTTGATACTGAGCCGGCAGCCCACACCCTCAGCGCAGAAATAACTGATAACTGACTACTTCTCAACCATTGTCCAAACTCCACCCCAAGATTCCGCAGGGGGCTGTCTTAAATATTTATTACAGCGTTGGATGTGAATATTGACAGCTGTATCTGTAGATCGAATTTTCTTGGCAGCTTCAAAACAAATCAGCGCTTGTGGAAAATTGCGCGATGAGTAAGCAGCACGCCCTGCATGATAATGGGATAAAAATTCTTGAGTATTAGCATCTAAAGAAGTAGTGCGATCGCCGATTAATTCATAGATTTTTACTGCTTGGTGTTTGCCTTTAACTCGAATCTTATCAAGTTCGCGGGCAACAATGCGTTCGCTACATAACTGATAAGTGAATTCACTGATGATAATATCGCAACCGTACTCCTTGGTGGTTCCTTCCAAACGGGAACTTAAATTAACTCCATCTCCGATTACAGTGTAGTCCATTCGCTTGCGAGAACCAATATTTCCTGAAACGACTTCCCCGGAACTAATGCCAATACCAATATTGATTTGTGGCTGTTCTTGAACAATCCGCCGTGCATTAAATTCCTTAAGTCGATGTCTCATATCTAACGCAGCCTGCACTGCTCGCCAGGCATGATTTTCTGTTAAGGGTAGGGGCGCACCAAATACCGCCATTACAGCATCCCCAATAAATTTATCTAAAGTGCCTTCGTAGTTGAAAACTGCTTCCACCATTGTTTCAAAATATTGATTCAACAGCGATACTACCTCAGCAGCCCCAAGATTTTCCGTAAGTGTTGTGTAGCCTCTAATATCAGAAAATAGGATGGTAACTTCTTTGCGTTCGCCAACCATTAAAGCATCTTCCCCTAACGCCATAACTTGTTCTGCTACATGGGGGGTTAAATAGCGAGACATAGTAGTTTTGAGACGCTTTTCTTGGCTAATATCTTCCAAAACTGCCAATCCACCACGCACGCCACCTTCTGGATTAGTTAGCGGGTTGACTGTAAGATTAATACTTCTCTCTATTGGTTCAACTTCAGAAGAATCCACGAACTGTGATTGGGGAGTCATCGGTTGATTCCAAGGAATAAAAACCTCTGGGTTCGTAGAGTTTGGTAGTGCTAATATATATTCTTCCGACTCTTCCGACTCACCCGGTACGTAATAGAGTCCCACCATCAAACTTTGTTCTGGCACGTAATGTCTTGCCCCAGTCTTTAAACTATCTTCTAATCGAAATTGCAAATTTTCAATTGGCACAATTTCCCACAATAGCCGCCCAATTAAATTTTTTTCCCAAAAAATCTTGTTGTTTTTTGTACTCGCATCTCCTGTTAGGGGACAACCTAATAATTCTAATGCTGCATCATTGATTGTGACTATTCTTCCTTCCATATCTGTAGAGATTACAGCATCGGACAAACTTTGTAGAATGTCTTTTTGATATTGTTTTTCTAACAGTACACTTTCAAATAAACGAGCATTTTCTAAAGCAATTCCTGCTTGTATATTGAAAGCCCGCATAAATTCTTCATCTGATGAGGTAAAACTACCCTGTTGCTTGTTAATTAACTGCGTAACGCCAATTAATTCATTAGCTGAATTAAATACCGGCATACATAAAATATTACGAGTAAAATAACCCGTCTTTCTATCTGTAGTTGGATCGAAACGGGGATCTTTATATGCGTCGGGAATATTCAAGGCTTGCCCAGTGGAAGCGACATAACCCACAATTCCACGATTTCCAGGAATACTTATCTCAATCATAGTTCTGCCATCAGCAGCCGCAACTTTTGTCCATAGTTCACCCATTTCTTTACGATACAAAAATAGAGTACTGCGATCTGCTTGCATTAAAATTCGGGCTTGTTCCATGACTATTTGCAAAGTCACTTCTAAATCCAAACTTTGGCCGAGTGTTTGAGTTGCTCGTAAAAGAGCGGTTGCACCTCTTTGATTGCGTGCGGCGACATAAAAAGATTGGCAGCTTTCGAGGATAATACCAATAGTTGCAGCAAATTCCCGAAAAGATTTTTCATCTTCACTATCAAAAGGAATTTCCCCTGCTTTATTTGCCAATTGCACAACCGCAACAATTTGATTTTTGCTACTTACAACCGGCATGCACAAAATATTCCGAATTTTTAAGCCCAACTGTTTTTCTAATTCCGGGCTAAATAAAGGATGAGTAGTAGTTTCGGCAATATTTAAATACTGTCCCGTACTTGCAACATGACCTGGAATTCCCACATTCATTGGAGTACGAATTTCTAATGCCTTATGAATATCATCTTGTGGCACTTTTGACCACAACTGACCTTTGTCATGGTCAACTAAAAAAATAGTAGTTTTTTCTGCTTGAAGAATTTGACCTATTTTCAGCGTAATCGCTTCAAGTACTTTCTCCAGCATTGTTTCAAGAGCTTCATTGTTTATCAGTTCTATTGCTCTGATAAACTGTTGGAATTCGGCAGTAATAAAGTCCAACAAGCAAACAAATTCATTTACAGAAAGGTCTTTGACACGCCGCAATAGAGCGTGGGTACGATTAACTTGAGTTAGTTCAGTTAACGTGGCTAGTACGCTACCAGGATTTAAGAGTGTCATGGGAATTTTAGATTCAAGATGATAGATTTAGATGTTAGGTACAATTTTATACTTACACCCAAATCATAATCTAATTTATACAAGTTATAACTATTGCTGTGTGGGTAATTTATTTAAGCAAGTCTTGTTTATATCTTTTTATAATAAAAACTAGATTTTTTGTAACTTATAACAAGATACATATGGTTATTTAATAACCCCACTACCAATATCTAATTATAAAAAATATTCAAGTTCTCAAACAAATCATAATTTAGACCCCATCTATCAAGGGCTCCCTGCCAAATTTTTTTTAGGAGAAAAAATTTGGCAGGGTACCCGTCAATTGAGTTTATGTTTCATATTGCTGCTAACCAGAGACTATTTTATGATTTATTAAGAATAAATAATTTTCAATATATAATAAGCGTTTATTTGATAAGGACGGGTTTAATATAGCCGTCCTTAACATAATTCAAATTAATTAATTACGCCGAAGCAGGCATCTGGGAATAGACGACTCCTTGATAGAAAGTTTGTAGCTGACGAGTAGCAGCACCCCACCCCCAACGTTCCGCTTCTTGACGAGCATTTTGGCGGATAACTTCTCGCTGTTGTTTTTCTTCAAAAAGACGAAGTGTCGCAGCTATAGCACCTGCATCATCAGATTTCGGCTCGAAAAGATATCCGTTAACCCCATCTGTAACAATATCTGGAATACCTCCAGAGCGTGCTGCAACTACCGGACAGCCAGCAGCCATTGCTTCCAATAACACCAATCCTAAAGTTTCCGTGCGAGAAGGAAACACAAAAGCATCAGCACTAGCAAAGGCTGATGCTAAGTCAGTGCCGGTAAGATAGCCAACAAAATAAGTATTAGTTCCTTGGAAGTGTTTTTCCAATGCTTCACGATGGGGGCCGTCCCCTACTAAGGCCAATCTAGCTTCAGGAATACCTTCTAAAATTGGCTTGATGCGCTCAATTTCTTTCTCCGCAGATAAACGTCCAACATAAAGCAATAAAGGACTTTCTGGATTATTCTGCGACAGACGCTGACGCATTTGATCGCTCTTGTAACTTGGATGAAATAATTCTGTATCAACTCCTCGCTGCCATAAATCTACGCGTTCAATACCGCGCCCCGTCAATTCTTGCATCATTGCCGTAGAAGTACATAAATTCAAAGCGGCTTGATTGTGACCTGCTTTTAGTAACTCCCAAAGCAATCCTTCTAGCATTCCCAACCCGTAATGTTGCAGATATTGGGGCAAGTGAGTATGATAGGAAGCTACTAAAGGAATATTATGTATTTTACTATGAATAATCCCGGCTAAACCTAGAATTGCTGGGTTAACTACGTGAATAATATCTGGGTTAAATTCTTCCAAAACTTCGCCAATGGCCGGACGAGGTAGTGCTAATTTCAACTCCGGATACATCGGTAAAGGAAAGCCAGAAATCCCATAAATCTTAGCCCCCTTATATTCTGTCATTCCGCCATCGGGACAAATCACTAATACTTGGTCGCCGTTACGTTGCAAATGTTCTACGGTATGACGAAGCCGCGTGACGATGCCGTCAACTTTAGGTAAAAATGTTTCGGTAAATAAAGCAATTCTCATACAAGACTATTCAGTAAGCGCGTGTATTCGCAGGATAATCGCATTTTGCATCGTTCATAAAACAAGTAAATGGGCGGCTCTGGCGGGTTTCATTAAATTCATCAACTGCACAATTAGCTATAAAAGCACTATTGTTTCAAGGCTTTTACACCATCAAGTCTAATTAGCAGCGTCACCACCAGAGAAAACCTGTAAAAGTTTAAATTTATACCCATTGTCGGATATTGGGCTACCCTAATCGGTTTATAAACCGGGTCAAAAATTTTTAGTAGCTAGCGTTATCGCTGTATTTTCACAACTAATTACTAACTACTAAAAAACTCATGACTCCTTACTTCCTACGCCAAGATACTTTCGGTAAAATTTGCTTGTTATCAACTCTTTCCTGATACTTCACAGCAAAGTTCAACAAGGAATCTAACAAAGAATCAGAAAGTAGGTGTGGTTCTAAACCTAAATCTAGGAGTTTAGTGTTTTTGGCGTTGAAGTAATGCTGCTCTGACTCTACCCTGGGATTTTCCAAGTGATCTATCTCCACCTTCAACCCCATTGCGTTACCAGCTTTTTTCACCATCATGGCTAAGTCGCTGATGCTGAAAAGTTCCGTGAACTGGTTAAATACGCGGAATTCACCAGGTTGCGCTGGATTGGCGATCGCCAATTCAATACACCTTACAGTATCCCGGATATCCAGGAATGCCCTTGTTTGTCCGCCTTTACCATAAACGGTAAGAGGATGATTAATCGCAGCTTGGATGCAGAAGCGATTTAACGCGGTACCGAATACACCATCGTAATCAAGGCGGTTGATTAGCATTTCGTCCATACCCGTTTCATCGGTTAAGACACCGTAAACTACCCCTTGATTCAAATCTGTTGCTCGCAATCCCCAAATTCGAGTCGCAAAATGGATATTGTGGCTGTCATGAACCTTACTCAGGTGGTAGAAACTACCTGGTTGTTTTGGATAGGGTAAAGTGTCTTTACGTCCGTTGTGCTCGATGGTGATATAACCTTCTTCGATATCGATGTTAGGCGTACCATATTCTCCCATTGTCCCCAACTTCACCAAATGGCAATCAGGGAAATCTTCCCGCATGGCGTAAAGCAAGTTTAATGTGCCTACCACGTTGTTTACTTGTGTTAATACAGCGTGTTCGCGGTCAATCATCGAAAAAGGAGCTGAGCGCTGTTCGCCAAAGTGTACTATGGCTTCTGGCTCAAATTGATGTAAAGCTTTTTGAAGAAATTCGTAGTTAGTTATATCGCCAATAAATAATTCGATCGTGTTACCAGTCAAATCTTTCCAGCGCTGGATACGTTGTTGAATGGGTGTAATCGGCGTTAGAGTTTGCACGCCTAATTCATTATCCCAGTGCCGTCGCACTAAATTATCTAAAATTCCAACTTCATAACCACGATTTGAAAGGTAAAGTGCGGTTGCCCAACCGCAATAGCCATCGCCACCAATTACCAGGACTTTCATTTTCAACAGTTTATACTCGCTGATAGCTAAATCTATCAGGTTTGTGTCCCTTCTCAACCATCATCAAGATACTAACTCGAATATTCTTGGTGAGTAAACGATGAATTGGGGGGTGCACAGCCACGAAAAACCCATAAAGTTCAAACCTAAATTATTTAGTTTTTTTTAGATCAACTTTGCTCTTAACTCCCTAGGAGTCCCTTCAGAGTCAGTTTTCATTCTCTGTGTTCCCTCCGCGTCAGTTCCTTGTAAATCTCAATTGAGGACTTTTTTGATTTTGATTGTAAAGAAAAATTACAAAAATGCCGTCAAAACGCTTTAGAGTCTTGACAAGTAAGAAGGGAGCCGATATCGTAAGATACATACCCGGGTAAGAACGTAAAATAGTTATATGCAAGCTAAGCAAAAAGTTACTTTGTATCTATCCCCAGAACTGCACAAAAGTTTAAAAATACGTTCAGCAGTTGAAAGCGAACCAATGTCAGAGCTTGCCGAACGTGCCTTAGTTTTTTATCTAGCTAATTCGGAATTGGTGGATGAAGTCGAAGGTTCTTACGGAAAAACTCACAGGGTTTACTCATGTCCCAACTGCGAAAGTTCACTAGTCTTGCGGGAAGGGGAATTGGTTACTCTAGGTAATCAACCAGGAATAATAGGTAAAGATGTTTCTATCGATGAGATGGGGCAAGAGCAGGAACTTAACCAAAAAGACTCATCCGAGTTGGTTCCTTGTTAGCTAATTAGAATTATGAATTGTTAATTCATAATTCTGTACTTTACCAAAGCTTTAAACAACGATGTCTGTACTGTCTGTAGGTCTCAAGTAGGTTGATATATGCAAGAAGAGCTCCAAATACTGATTCAGGCTCAATATCCCTTAATCTACCTTGTGACCTCCGAGGAAGAGCGGGCTGAGCAAGCAATTTATTCCATCGCTCAATCTTCAAAGCCACAGCGTCGATTGTATGTATGGACGGTAACCCACGGTATCGTGGAGTATGGTCAAGCCCGGAGTGTAACACAACATAATACCGTTTCTCCAGAGGCGGCGATTGAGTGGATTATCCGGCAGAAAGAACCAGGAATATTTATTCTTAAAGACTTACATCCGTTTATTGACGCACCTGCGACAACGAGATCTTTGAGAGATGCGATCGCTAGTTTCAAAGGCACGCAAAAGAATATAATTTTGATGTCGCCAATGCAGCAGGTTCCTATAGAGTTGGAAAAGGAAGTTGTGGTACTTGACTTCCCACTGCCAAACATGTCTGACCTGAATAAGGTGTTGGATAGTCATTTAGGTCAACAAAATGCGCGGCGATTAACAACCCAAGCACGGGAGAAATTGCTCAG
The DNA here is from genome assembly GCA_039820385.1 of Cyanobacteria bacterium J06635_10. Classification (GTDB taxonomy): domain Bacteria; phylum Cyanobacteriota; class Cyanobacteriia; order Cyanobacteriales; family Nostocaceae; genus Rivularia. The sequence continues at coordinate 6,439 of JBCBQE010000020.1, read as the reverse complement.
AGCGGCTTTAGGGCTAACTAGAGATGAAGCTGAAAAAGTTTATCGCAAAGCTCAAGTAACAAAACGGCGCTTAACAGAGCAAGAAGTAGATATAGTTTTATCCGAAAAGAAACAGCTAATTCGACGCAATGGTATATTAGAATTTATTGAAGAGGATGAAACCATTGATGCTGTTGGTGGTTTAGAAGAATTGAAGAAATGGCTGACCCAGCGTTCCGATGCTTTCACGGAGAAGGCTAGAGAATATGGTTTGCCGCAACCGAAAGGAATGTTAATTCTTGGTGTTCCAGGTTGTGGGAAGTCTTTAATCGCAAAAACTACTTCTAGGTTATGGGGATTACCACTATTACGATTAGACATGGGGCGAGTCTATGATGGTTCAATGGTGGGACGAAGTGAAGCGAATTTGCGTAATGCCCTGAAAACGGCGGAATCGATCTCCCCGGCAATATTATTTATTGATGAATTAGATAAATCCTTTGCTGGTAGTTCTGGCTCTGGTGATTCAGATGGAGGAACTTCGAGCAGGATCTTTGGATCTTTCCTAACTTGGATGCAAGAGAAGAAGTCACCCGTGTTTGTGATGGCAACTGCTAACAGGGTAGAACGCTTGCCAGGAGAGTTTTTGAGGAAAGGTCGATTTGATGAAATATTCTTTGTGGATTTGCCTACATCTCAGGAACGGCAAGATATTTTTACAATCCACTTAAACAAGCGTCGTAAAGACATCTCCAGATTCGATTTGCAACAGTTGTCTAAGATGTCTGACGGCTTTTCTGGGGCAGAAATAGAGCAAGCGATTGTAGCGGCAATGTACGAAGCTTTTGCCCAAGATCGTGAGTTTACCCAGTTAGATATTATTGCTGCACTCAAAGCGACGTTACCGCTGTCTCGAACGATGCAAGAACAAGTAACAGCGCTTCGAGAATGGGCGAGACAGCGAGCGCGTCCAGCGGCAGCCTCCGTTGCTGAATATCAGCGAATGGAGTTTTAAAAGCTTTCTCCTGCGAATGTAGGGGGGAAAGACTAGCGAACCCAAAGCTAGTAAATAAAAAAACCGCGTGATTATAAACGCGGCTTAGCCTAAAAAACCGTTGTCTTAAATCTCAATCTTCTTTTTGGAGGAAACCCAAATGTCTCACTTTAGCACTCTACGTACCAAAATCACCGATTCCGAAATTCTCAAGTCTTCTTTAAGCGACCTAGGTATTACTGTTAAGTCTGAAGCTGATGTTCGTGGTTATAACGGCCAACGCGTTCGTGCTGACATCGTAGCAGTTTTGGAAGGCGAATATGACTTAGGTTGGTCTCGCAACAGTGACGGTTCATTCGACTTGATTGCGGATCTATGGGGTGTTGCTAAGAAGCACAACCAAACCGAGTTGATCAATTCCATCAACCAAAAGTATGCAGTTAACAAGACTTTGACTGAAGTTAAGCAACGCGGTTTGCAAAATGCCAACGTTAAGTTGGTATTGCAATAGAAATTTTTCTGCGCGTTCCCAAAGCTGCACGGGTTAACTTATTGAATAGCGGTTAGCCCGCTTTCTTGGGGATTGGGACTCACCCAGTCCCTTTTGCTTCGTCAATTTGAATTTAACATCTTTTAACGGCAACTTCAGTTGCCTAAAATTCAATATGTCATAAAAATCGGACTTATTTAGATAAGCCCGATTTGTTATTTTATTTCAGAATTTATCTAAGTCTCGATAACAGGGAATTGAACTTCTGTAACAAAAGAATCGTTGTTCAGTTCCTTACCACCCACGATATAAACTTCACGGTTAGAATCAATAACTTTATAGTTATTAGCTTCAATCCAGGACAATAAAACATTATAAGCTTGGTTAATGGTATTATAACTACCGTTATGTACTAAACAAGCCATTTTTTCAATTGCTGGCAATTCGTAGATTTTTATTCGTTCGTTACCAATCATTTCAGCATCTAGTGAAATAACAGCTTCACCATCAACATCAGAATCTTTGTATTCACAATCGTGCCAGATTCCCCCACAGTAATAGCCTGCTTTCACTCCTTGCTGCTTAAAATAGCCTAACAACTCGTCATAAAGACCTCCGATACTGGCGTAATTTGGTAATATTTCTCGTATTGCTGCAACTTTTATCGGTTCAACTTTTTTGAGTACAACTTCATAGTCTGGCATAGTATTTTCCTGTTCAATTTGTTTGAGTTTTACTTCCACCCGTGAAAGCCGCGCTTGTTCTTTTTCGACTAATTGCTGAAGTTCAGCTTGTTTTATTCGCAACATCCCGCGTATTTCGGCAGGTGATAAATTTTCATCTAGTAGTTTGGCAATTTGCTCTAAAGAAAAGCCCAAGTCTTTGAACGCCAAAATTCGGTTAAGTTGCGGTAATTGTTGTGCAGAGTAATAGCGATATCCTGTAAATTCATCTATACGAGCAGGTTTAAGCAATCCTAGTCGATCGTAAAGACGAAGTGCTTTTACCGTTACCTGACTAAGTTTGGAAAAATCACCAATCTTAAACATCGCTCGCGTCTTTACTCCGTAAATAATCCTTGGTTATTGCAAAATGCTTCCGAGGGTCCTAAATTTGATACAGTCAAAGCTGTATGGTTAATAGCTGTAGGTTTCATAACTAATTGCTTTATTAATCTGACTTTTCATAGTAGACACCCTCCTGCAAGGGAAGAGTCAAGAGTTAAGAGCCAAATTTTTTTTCTCCTTAAAAAAATTTGGCAGGATACCCGTCAACAGCAAAAATCAATCCATTACGTGAGATGCTAATTAATTAAATACTTAAAATTTTTAAAGTTGAATTTATTTGATGTCTGTTGTTTCTTCTGTCTGTGTAACTGTTCCCGCAACAACTGCAAATCTAGGTCCCGGTTTTGATTGTATTGGTGCAGCTTTAACGCTTTACAATGAATTCAAGTTTACTCGCCGATTCTCATCCTCTAAGCAAGTAAATCAAGGCGAAAAGCTAATTATTACTGTTACCGGCGCTGAAGCAGCACGAGTAACAACCGATGAAACTAATCTCGTATACCAGGCATTTGCAAAATTTTATCAACATATAGAAAAAACACTACCTCCGGTAAAAATTGAGATTAAGTTAGGGATTCCATTGGCACGGGGTTTAGGTAGCTCTTCAACAGCGATTCTAGGTGGATTAATCGGCGCGAATGTACTCGCGGGTGAAGTCTTGACTCAAACCCAGTTAATGGAATTAGCGATCGCAATAGAAGGGCACCCCGATAATGTTGTACCGGCACTTTTGGGTGGTTGTCGTTTGGCGGTGACAAGCGATACAGCATGGGAAATTTGTGATATTCCTTGGTGTGAGGATGTTATACCAGTATTAGCAATTCCAGATTTTGAACTTTCAACTAGTGAAGCACGGCAAGTATTACCAACCCAGATAAGTCGTGGAGATGCGATTTTCAATACAGCACATCTGGGATTACTGTTGCGTGGATTAGAAACAGGCAATCAAAATTGGTTGCGGACTGCTTTGCAAGATAAAATACACCAGCCCTACAGGAAAAGCCTGATACCTGCTTACGATTCTATTAACGCTAAAGCTTTATTAAATGGAGCTTATGGCATGGTTATCAGTGGTGCGGGACCGACATTATTGGCATTAACTAATACTAGTAATGCTAGTAGCGTTGCGTCGGCTATGGTTTCTGAGTGGCAAAACCAAGGAATTAAAGCAGAAGTACAAATGCTCCAAATTGACAAGGAAGGAGCAAGAAGCGTCGTTCAAGGTTAAAAAGCATTTATGCAGGATATTCAGGCAGAAATTGCGGTGATTCGTTCTCAGATTAATCAACTACGCCGAGAAGGCGCTTCTCTTGCTGTAAATATAAAGCCTTCTCAAGATGATTCACCCCAAGCAATAGCTGAAGCTTACCGTCGTCATGCAAGGGAAAATCCTCAATTATTTGCTGAGCTTAAAGGTATAGATGACGCTATTGCAGCTCTAGAAACTCAACTCACAGAAAAACAATCCCAGTTAAAAAAATCTGGCAGAGGATATATAACTCGTCTTTCTCAACAGAAAGAAGAGTTAGAAAAAGCCAAAACTAAAGCCAAAGCTCACGCAGAGCGCATAAATCAACTAGCAGCAGAGCTTGCAATAGAAATAAACAATCTCAAAACCTGTGCCGATAATTTAACCCCACTTTATTGGCAAGTGTATTACAAACCGTTCATTACTGGATTTAAAACTATCTCCGTTCCTCATGTTCGTTCTGACGGAGAAGTTTGGACGATTGTTAACCGCATTGTATGAATTATCTCAAATTGCCAATACATTTCGATCTCTTAGGTTAACAATTAGAAAACCTTACCGATTATCATCTTCCCTAAGACATACTTTATGTTACAAATTACAACGGTTGCGATCGCGACCGTTTTTTGTTGGCTTAACAAAAATTTATATAACGCATAATTATAATCTATTTGTTAAGTATTTATTCTTAAAATAAACTTAAAATTTGATTTTATAGGAGTAAATTCTGTTTACAAAACTATAAATTGCTTAATATAATGTAAATATATTCAAAAATGTAAACTAATTGTCAGTCATGAGCGAATTTCCTTGGCTAACCTCTATAATTTTGTTGCCCCTGATGGCGACACTAGCCATCCCCTTTCTTCCCGATAAAGAAGGTAAAACCGTTCGTTGGTACGGTTTGGGTGTGGCGATTGCGGATTTAACGTTAATGATTTATGCCTTCTGGAATAGTTACGATTTTCAGAGTGCATCATTCCAACTAGTTGAAAAGTACGCTTGGGTACCGCAGTTGGGTTTAAATTGGTCTGTAGCAGTTGACGGCTTGTCAATGCCTTTAATTTTGCTAACAGGCTTAATAAATACTTTGGCAATTTTCGCGGCTTGGAAAGTTACAAATAAGCCGCGTTTGTTTTATGGCTTGATGCTGGTGATGTACGCTGCTCAAATTGGCGTATTCGTCGCTCAAGATTTATTAATGTTCTTCTTAATGTGGGAAATTGAGTTGGTACCGGTGTACTTACTAATTTCTATTTGGGGAGGGCCAAAACGTCGTTATGCGGCAACTAAATTTATTCTTTATACAGCAGCAGCTTCAATATTTATCTTAGTAGCAGCTTTTGCAATGGCATTTTCTGGAGATACCGTGACTTTTGACATGGCATCTTTGGGAATGAAAGAATATCCAAAAACATTTGAAATGCTTGTTTATGCAGCTTTCTTGATTGCCTTTGGCGTGAAGCTGCCGATTTTCCCTCTTCATACTTGGCTGCCAGATGCTCACGGTGAAGCTTCTGCACCAGGCTCCATGATTTTGGCTGGCGTGCTGTTAAAAATGGGTGGTTATGCATTAATCCGCATCAACATGGAAATGCTGCCCAATGCTCACGTTGTCTTTGCTCCTGTATTAGCAATCCTGGGCGTAGTTAACATTATTTACGGTGCTTGCTGTGCTTTTGCACAAACCAACTTGAAGCGTCGTTTGGCTTATTCTTCAATTGCTCACATGGGTGTTGTATTAATCGGAATCGCTTCTTATACGGAAATTGGTATGAGCGGCGCGATGTTGCAAATGGTTTCCCATGGTTTGATTGCAGCAGCATTATTCTTCCTTTCCGGCGTAACTTACGAACGCAGCCATACCCTAGCAATGGATAAGATGGGTGGAATGGCGAAAGTAATGCCTATAACCTTTGCTTTATATACTGCTGGTGCAATGGCTTCCCTAGCGCTACCAGGAATGAGCGGTTTCGTTGGCGAATTGATGGTATTCCTCGGTATTTCTAGCAGCGATGTTTACAGTTCCAGCTTTAAGGTTGTAGTTGTATTATTAAGTGCTGTAGGTGTAATTTTAACTCCAATTTATTTACTATCTCTTTTGAGACAAGTCTTTTACGGCAAGCAGAATGAAGAATTACATTTGGACACAATAGTACCCGATGTAAAACCCCGCGAACTTTTCATTACCGCTTGTTTACTACTTCCAATTATCGGTATCGGTTTGTATCCGAAATTGGCAACACAAACTTATGATGTGAAGACACAGGAATTAGCGGCTCATGCACGTGAAGCGCTTCCAGTAGTGGCATCTGAACAACCATCAAGTTTGTATTCACAAATTTTTACCGCGCCGACGCTGGCAGATTCAAAAGTTGCAGGTTTGGTTAATGTTACAGATTAGTAAAGTATGAAATTCAGGGCTGGTGCTATTAAATAGTTGTAGAAAGATTTGGTGGGGGTGATGATTACATCACTCCCATTAATTTTGGTTGATAGTTAATAGTTGTTAGTGGATAGTTGTTGGTTGTAAAGCTAGGAATCGTAATAATTTTTTTACGCTTGATAATATTTCTTGTAGGGGAGGCAAAATGCGGTGTAGATTTACGAACCGCATTATTGAGGCAATAAATCCGGAAGAATATCTACACCGCTTTTTG
>JBCBQE010000019.1:0-20544 GCA_039820385.1 Cyanobacteria bacterium J06635_10 | reverse complement strand
ATAAACTCTTGGATATTAGATTCAATAGCATCTGTAGCTACTAATTTTAACCGAGCTAACTCTGGCTCTTCCCACCACCTTTTCTCAATGTCACTCAGTAACGATGTGGTTGTAAGTGCTACTTTTACTTGAGCGTCATTAACGATAGAAAGCAACCGAGATAATTTTTGATAGCGTCTGGGAGGATAAACCGGAACTGCTATTACCCCTGCATACAAGCAACCGAAGAACGCCGCAATAAACTCTAATCCACTATGGTATAACAGTACAGCCCTTTCTCCTCTAAAAGATTGAAGATGTGAAGCGATTGACCAAGCTTGTTTGTTTAATTCCCCATAGGTAACACTAACTGCCGAATCAATTTCTCCGTCTTGGAGAAAGATATAGGCTTGCTTATTGGACTGATTTTGCGCTCTATAAGTAATAATATTTAATAAATTCATATTTATTTGTATTTTTAGGTACAAGCACGGAAAACCCTTGGTCGCCATCTTTTAAGCCAATGCTTTAAAGATGGTTAATGCCAGGATTCATTCACGGTCCCCATTGAAATTTACTTACCCCGGCTTCATATTTGGGTCAGTAATTGGTGTTCAGACAAAAGAAATAAGCCTACAACTCATTTCTCATAGGAACAGACGAATTTCTTGTAAACTGCTAAGGAGGCATTCACCATTCAGATATGAAAACGCCTTTTAATAACTTACATGCATAAAATAAATATATATAACTAATATCTATTCACAAGTCATCAGTATTGTTACTATCAGGACTTAAACAAAAATCAAGTCCAAATAAAGCCTAAACTGGCTTTAGAGGTTCACAATGGTAGCGCCCGTATTGGATTTTCTCATGGCACTGACAGCTTTTAGGTATACTGACAAAAATAAGTATTTGGGCAAAATTATTTGTATATTTGTCCGAAGCGAGGGTCACTACGTGAAACGAAGCATATGTCCTACCGGACAGGCTGCGCGAACGCAAAGTGTTGGGATTGATGAGTCCTTCGGACACGCTCCGCGAACGCTGTTGATCGCAATGACACAAATAATTTTGCATACCGACTTAACACATATTTTGAATTAATTGAAAAGAATAAAGATATGTTTCATGTTTTCAATTAGCAAAAAAGTTTTGTTATGTTAAGTATTAAAACGGGGTAAGTTTTTGTATAAATAGTTGCATCTTTTTATTCTACTTAGTTAGCTGTCGATTAATTATGAACAAGACTTAATTTTTACCGAAGAATCATTTTCGCCTATGATAAAACCGGAACAAGGCAATTTTGTGAACTCAGGACTGAATTATCAATTTAACAGCCAAATTATCAACAAAATTGGATGTTTTAGTTGCTATTAGCAGAACACGATGCTTCCAATTTAATACTGAGCTTTTAGCGTAAGAATGAATTATCCGTGAAAAATTTCGTGATTTCCCCACAAAAGATTGCGTTTCAAGCTACCGCTAAATTGCTGATTCAGCGGTATTAAATTAGTGTGGGTTCAAGCCCCCCACTGATTGAAATTTCGTTGAGGGTTTCCCTGCGGATCATTGCTCATTGGTAATTGCCAATTGCTTTGACTCTTTGGGTGCGGAATGCAATCTGTAATATACAGTGCAGTATTTAAAATCAGCATCACGCTCAAAACTACAGTGCCTAGACTCAAAAACTTACCCCTATGGAAAACAAAATTACCGCGACTCAGGTTTCTCTTCCCAAAGGCGGAGGAGCAATCCAAGGTATAGGAGAAACTTTTCAAGCTTCGGAATTTACGGGAACCGCTTCGCTGTCTATTCCAATTAAGACCTCTTCCTGTCGCGGATTTGAACCAAAAATTAGCGTTGATTACAGTTCTGGTAGCGGGAACGCAAGCTTTGGTTTGGGTTTCAATCTTTCTATTCCGAAGATTTCTTGCAAAACCTCAAAAGGACTGCCTAAATACGATGGCTCTGATACTTTTTTAATTTTTAATGGGGACGATTTAGTTTCGATTGTAGGGGGTAAGCGAGAGGAAATCAGTAAAGATATCAATTACACGGTTATCTCTTATTGTCCTCGCACGGAAGGATTATTTGCGACTATTGAACAGTGGATTGCACCGCAGGGAGATTCTTATTGGCGGGTAGTCAGTAGTGATAATGTTACTAGTATTTTTGGCAAAACCGAGGATAGTAGAATCTATGATCCAGAAAATCCCCGCCATATTTTTGAATGGCTGCTATCAGAAACTTTTAATGCATCAGGCGATCGCATTATCTATGAATATAAATCAGAAAACACTGATAATGTACCAGATGCCCTGCACGAGGTGAATCGCAGTCAAACTGCTAATAAATACATTGAACGCATCAAATACGGGAATGTCCAACCTTATGAGTTGGGACAAGATAAGGCAGAACAATGGCTGTTTGAAGTGGTTTTTGATTATGGGGAGTATAATCTTGACTCCGACAATCCCTATATTCCAGTTCAGCAGTGGAGTAATCGCCAAGATTCTTTTTCAACTTACCATGCTGGGTTTGAAATCCGCACCCATCGGCTATGTCGCAAAATTTTGATGTTCCATCACTTTGAAGGAAAATTTGATGGGAAACCTATTCTTGTTAATGCGACTCGTTTCTCCTATGATGAAACTCCAATAGTTAGCCTGATGACTGGGGTTGAATCCGTTGGTTATAGGTGTGAGGATGGTAAATATAAGCAGAAAAGCTTGCCGCCCTTGGAGTTTAAATATACCGAATTTAAACCAGAAAAACACGCCTTTGAGCCTCTGTTGTCCGAAAAGGGAGAGTTTTTACCGGGTTTAGATTTACCGCCAAATTATTCCCTAATTGATTTATATGGGGAAGGTATTCCCGGTATTCTCTACAGTGACGGTAAAGCCACTCTTTATTGGGAGCCGTCAGCGAAGGAAAACGGAAAAGGTGCAGCCGCAGTCAGCTATAGTCCCCCCCAAGCTCCCCAAGCCTTCCCCATTGAACGCGATGTACTGGGTGCTACTCAGCGATTGATGGATTTGACAGGGAATGGTCAAATGAATTTGGTGGTTAGTAGGGGAGCTATTAATGGGTATTATGAGGCGAATAGCGATCGCACTTGGCAGAGTTTTCAGACATTTCCTTCTTTTCCTAATAACTTTAGCCACCCAGATAATCAACTGTTGGATATGACTGGGGATGGCTTGACGGATATTTTGCGGATGGACGATAACCACATTTGGATTTATCCAGGCAAGGGTAAAGCAGGCTTTGACAGCCCGTTATGTCTAAATAGAGAAAATGGTATTCCTTTGCCGAGAAAGGGGTCAGAGGAGGAAATTTGGCAATTTACAGATATATTTGGCACTGGGATGCAGCACTTGGTGCGCGTTACTAATGGCATGGTGGAGTGCTGGCCCCATTTAGGTTATGGAAAGTTTGGTAAGCGGGTGCAGTTGGGTAATGCTCCCCGATTTGGAGCCAGGCTGGATGCGAAAAGGTTATTTTTGGCGGATTTGGATGGTTCTGGTACGGCTGATTTGATTTATGTCCATTCCGACCGGGTGGAGATTTGGTTTAATCAGAGTGGGAATAGTTTTAGTAAGCCGATTACTGTTCCCCTTCCTGGGGGGGTTGGAGGTGGGTTTCCTAGCAAGTGGGATGAGTTAAATCAAATTCGTTTTGCCGATGTCTATGGCAATGGTACAACTTGTTTGGTGTTTAGCGACAACCATATTAAACCCCGCCACTGGTGTTATGATTTTTGTCAGCGTCGCAAACCCTATTTGTTAAACGAGATTAATAACAATTTGGGGTCAAAATCGACTATTACCTATTGCAGTTCCACTAAATTTTACCTGGAAGATAAAAAGAAGGGATTTCCTTGGATTGTTAATTTACCCTTTCCGGTGCAAGTAGTGGAGAAGACGGAAAGTTTTGACCTGATTTCCGGTACAAAATTGGTCAGTTCCTATGCTTATCATCACGGTTATTATGATGGGGTTGAACGGGAATTTCGCGGTTTTGGTTTGGTTGAGCGATGGGATGCGGAAACTTTAGAAGATTGGTTGAAAAGTCATGACTCTCAGGAGGGGAACTTAACCCACCCCCAACCCATCCCAGAAGGGGAGCAAGATGGGAAAGATTTTTATGTGCCACCCATATTAACGAAAACTTGGTATCATACGGGAGCTTGGCAGCGTAAAGGTTCTCTTTCTCGCCAGTATGAGAAAGAATATTTTCAACAGGATAAACAAGCTTATAAATTCCCAGATAGCATCTTTGCAACTTTGCATGGGGAAGTGGATGCACAAACCAGCCGTCAAGCACACTGGACATTAAAAGGAATGGTGCTGAGGTCAGAAGTTTATGGCTTAGATGGTTCTGAGTTGGAAGATAAACCCTACACGGTTACGGAAACTAATTATCACGTTAAGTTATTGCAAAAGAAAGGGGATAATAAATATGGAGTTTATTTTGTTGAGCCTAGGGAAACTTTAACCTATCATTACGAACGCAATCCTGATGATCCGCGCATTAGTCATAAATTTGTGTTAAAGGTTGACGAATACGGGAATGTGCTTCGTTCTTGTACGGTGGCTTATGGAAGGAGAAAACCCACCCCTAACTCCTCCGAGGAGGGGAATGAGGAGGGGAACAAGATACACCCTGAGCAATTAAATTTGCAGGTTGTCAGTGAGGAAAATCGGTTTATTAATGTTAGGAAAGAAGGTATTAATTTACTGGGTGTTGATCTAGAAAATAAGAGTTATGAAATTACTAATCTTGCTTTAAAAACAGATGAGCAATATTTTAGTTTTGTTGAGGTAGATAATTATTTAGAGAAGGTTTTAGATACCTCTAATTCTAATTTATTGAGTTGGCAACGTCATTATTATTGGTCGCCGGAACAACAAAAATCTCTGCCATTTGGAGAAGTGAGTCCGCAAGTTTTGCTTTTTCAAACTGAAGTTGTTGAATTTTCTCAGGAACAGCTTCAAGAGGCATTTAGCAAGCTATTAGATAGCAGGGTATTAAACCAAGAAAATTTGGAGGATTTACTTTCTACCGAAGGGAGGTATCAACTAATAGAAAATTATTGGTGGAATCCAGGATTAACCCAAACCTATAATAGTGCAGACAAATTCTTTTTACCGCAAAGGACTATTGACCCCTTTGGTAATGCTACTTCTACCGAATATGACGCTTATAATTTGCTGACGGTGAAGGTGACGGATGCTTTAAATAATGAAACGGTGGTGGAGAAGGTAGATTATCAGACGCTTCAACCCCAGCGAATGCGGGATATTAATCATAATATTTCTGAGGTGCTTTTTGACCCCATGGGGATGGTAATTGTTACTTCTTTTTATGGGACTGAAAATGGCGAACCTAAGGGTTTTGCACCACTGAAAGACTATAAGAGTATAGAACAGCCGAATTTAGAACAATTGATTGCGAACCCCCAGGATTATTTACAAGGTGCTGCTACTTATTTCTATTATGATTTGTTTGCTTGGAAGGAGAGGAATATTCCCGTTCATGCGGTTAATTTAGTAGCAGAAGATTACACCCCCGAAACACGAGTGCAAACCAACATTACCTACAGTGATGGGTTTGGACGGGAAGTGCAAACCAAGATGAGAATGGAACCCGGTAAAGCGTTTCCGGTTAAACCTGACGGGAGTGTAGGTGAGGAAAAAGAAGTAAATAACCGTTGGTTGAGTTCCGGGCGCAAGCAGTATGATAACAAAGGCAACCCCATACGAGAGTACGAGCCATATTATATCGACACCCACAAGTATGTAGATAATCCGACGCTGAATCAATTTGGGGTTTCGTCACTGTTGCATTATGACCCCCTAGAACGCCCAATCCGAGTGGATACAGCCAAGGGCTTTTTTACCAAGGTGGAGTTTACCCCTTGGTCAGAGAAGCATTACGATGAAAATGATACGGTGAAAGATTCTACTTTCTATAAGAATTTCTTGGCTAATTATCCTGATAACCCAACAGAAGAACAACGCAATGAAAAAGATGCTTTGCAGAAAGCCGCGAAATTTTATGATACTCCTGTAATTAGGGTGATGGATAGTTTGGGTAATGCTTTTATCGAAATTGATAATGGCTTAACTTCTTACTATAAATACGATATTCAAGGGCGGTTAATTGAATCGATAGATCCTCGACTCCATAAAGAGAATCGTGAGAGTGGAAAAGCTTATTATAATTTTAAATATCAATATGGAATGAGGGTAGGTAATGAAGAAGAAAATGTAACTCCTCTTGTGACTGATAGCGCTGATGGAGGGGTTAACTACAGTCTGGATAATGCTTTGGGAAATCACTTATGGAATCGGAGTCCTAGAAATTTCATACAGTTGATTACTTATGATAAGTTGCAAAGAAAATCCCAGGTGAGAACAAAACGAATAAAAGATGGCACTATTGCCACTGATAATGTTGTAGAAACCTTTATTTATGGGGAAAGTCAACCCGAACCGGAAAAGAATAATTTACGAGGACAACTCTATCAACTAAAAGATCAATCTGGGGTGATTACTAATCCCAAATACAGCTTGCAGGGAGATTTACTAGAAACTAATCGGCAGTTTACCCAAAGTTACAAGGATTATATCAACTGGTCAGAAGATGTTGACAGAGAAAGCGAAAGTTATACCAGCCTGGTTGCTTTAAATGCGATTCAACAAGTAATTTCTGAAACTACTCCTGATGGTTCAGTTACTAGGAAAAGTTACAATCGGCAAGGATTATTAGAAACGGTAAGTGTTACCTATAAAAATGGCACGGAACAACCGATTATTGACCAGATTACCTATAATGCCAAAGGACAAAGGCTTGCTATTTGTTATGCTAATGGGGTGAAAACAAGTTATAGGTACGAAAAAACCACCTGGCGTTTAAGTAAGCTCCATAGTACTAGGTCAAAGAACGATAGGAAAGGGAAAGAACGAAGCAAAGTTCTTCAGGACATTGTCTATACTTATGACCCGGTGGGGAATATTACTCGACTTAAGGATAATACTTACAAAACAGTTTTCTACAAGAATCAAAAAGTAGAACCCCTTTCTGACTATACCTATGATGCTCATTATCGCTTAATTAAAGCAAATGGCAGAAAGCATCCAGGGATTAATGCCAGGACTCATAAAAATAATCCCCAAGATGAGGACTTTAAGCAGAGTAAGTTTATTCACCTGAATCATAGTGATGCGTTGGAAAACTATGAGGAATGTTACACCTATGATGATGGGGGCAATTTAACTAAAACTACTCATAAAACAAAAACCAATTCCTGGACGCGCACCCAGGAAATTATGCCTGATTCCAATCGCTTAAAATCAGTTAGCAGTAATAACGGGTTTACTGAGTCACTGGATATTACATATGACCGTTCTGGCAACCAGCAACAGCTTAATGGTAATAGTACCGTAAGGTTGACTTTTAATTGCTGTGAAAATTTAGTTAAGGCATCGATTATCGAACGTGAAGAACAACCCGATGATAGCGATTATTACAGCTATGACAGTGGTGAAATGCGAACTCGCAAGGTGTCGGAGCGTTTGGTAAATGAAGGTACAGTGATTGAGAAGGAATCAAAAATCTATTTGGGGAATTATGAAGTCAAACGCTTGGAGAATGAAACCCAGGATGGAGAAAGAATTATCGAGCAACGGCAAACGCTGAGAGTAATGGATGATGAAAGGTGTGTGGCGATTCTTCATTATTGGGAAGAACCCACCCCTAACCACTCCTGGGAGGGGAATCAGAGTTTCCCACCCCTAACCCCTCCTGGGAGGGGAATAAAGTTGCGTTATCAAATGGATAATCACTTGGGTTCTGTTTCTTTGGAAGTGGATGATGATGCCCAGATTATCAGTTATGAGGAGTATTTTCCCTATGGGGGAACGGCGTTTGTTGCAGGTAAGAGTCAGAAGGAGGTGAAGGAGAAGGATTATCGATATAGCGGGAAGGAAAGGGATGATAGCACTGGGCTTTACTATTACGGTGCGAGGTATTATGTGCCTTGGTTAGGGAGGTGGTTGAAGCCTGATCCGGCGGGGACGGTGGATGGGTTGAATTTGTTTGAGTTTGTGGGAGGAAATCCGGAAATACATGTAGATAGAAATGGAACTATGAAGAAGTTGATGATAAAGAAAATCCTTAAAATGAAACCAATGAAACAGGGTAAACACTACCTTATAAAAAACACAAATGATTCTACAAAGAACAAATTTGATTTATTAAAAAAACGAAAGGACAATGAGTTCTATAAGAACCACAAAAGCAAGGGTTCAGAGAAGGAAAATATTGTATTTGCAGATCAAAAGGATATAACACATGCTGGGGGTCTTGAGCAGGTATTAAAACAACTAAACATGTCGCCCTTGACCGAGAAGGTATGCATAATAGCATGTAACCAAGGAAAGAGTGCCGGACATTTCGAGTCTGCAGCGCAAAAAGCGAGCAGAGAGATGAAAATAGATATTATAGCGTCAAAGGGCATAGTGAAGGTGGGAGAAAAAGGGTTGTCACAAATAGGAATAGCGTCCACAAATAAGAATTTAGAGGACGACGTGAAATCAGAGAAGTCAATATTAGATATGGGAAATAGGATAAAAGTAGAGGGAATGAATTTTGTACCTTACAAAAATTTTGAGGATGGAGTAGTGGCATATACGAATGGAGTTAAGAGAGATGTGACAAAAGATGAGCTAGCTATAATACGGGGCGGGAATTAACATCCGTGCGAAAAACAAAGGTATTGTCCGCCAAATTCGCCGCCACCTCCCGCACCGCAGCCTTCATCCCCCCATTCCCAGCTAAATGAAAACACCGTGGGGACAGATGGGGCGTGAGATGTTCCGTCAAAACCAGGGCTGTTGCCTTCAACACCAAAGCATCTATGGACGACCAACACTCGACCAACTGGTCTTCCCCTCGAATTAACCGCAATTCTCGAAATTGGTATGTTCCCGATCGCAATTGCTCCTGTAGAAGCGGTTTTTTCTCCTCCCACCATCGCCGAACCTGCCACACATCGCTATTGAAATGATAATCAGCGCGTTTCTCACACAGCCATTGGTAGGCTGCATCAATGATGGGGTCGGAAGTAATTTGGTCTATTAAGGTTGTCATATAAGTAGTTAAACATAATTATTAATTACACAATGTCATTGCGAGTGCAGCGAAGCGTAACGAAGCAATCGCAAGGGCTGGGATTACTTCGCTTCGCTCGTAATGACGGTAAATATTTTTGTTCACTTACTTAATCCGCTGGGCGGAAGTCAAAAGTTTTGTAATATCATGCTTTGAGGTATTATAAACCGTTGCTGTATTTTTTCCGACTTCATTTTGTGCAGTAATCCTTTGCATACTTTTTATGAAGTTAAGTAAATGTGGGTCTTTGGTTACCCATGTCTACAGATGAACATCCCTCCATCAATTCCACACTTATTGCGTCAATCAATAAATATTGATGTAATTTTATCACTGTGTAAGTAAGTCGGCACAAATAAACCGAACCATGTAACGGAATGTAAACAGCCATTAATCCCTTGTGATTGCTTCGTTTCACATCGTTCGACTCGCAATGACATGCCTTGATTATTTAACGCCGATTTACTTACTAATTACAAATTTCTCATGTTTATGTATTTTCCCTTAATACATATTGTTTTAATTTAACTATTGCCATTGACTGTAACTGTGTTTATACTTAGCATATGCCATCCAAGAACAAAATTGGGATAGTTTGGATCGGGAAAAGATATGCGATCGCCTTGTGGTAATGGTTGATCGAGAAAATTTAATACAACGAAGTGGTTAACAAGACCAGCTAAAAACAGTATAAGTACTGAAAAACAAGGAAGCTAAAATGTCAACAATCAAAATCTCTGACTCTCGCCTCGAAAAGTTCTACGATCTAAACCCTGATTTTGATATCCTTAAATTTAATTTGCTTAACGGTAAAACTAACGAATTAAAGTGGGAGGACAACGGAAAAAGAGAAACTACTTTAGACCTATTAAAAAAATATCAACGTTTATTACGAATAAATCCAAATCCAAAGATTGCCAAAAAGTTGCTAAACGCAACAGAGCAAGCAACACAGCCATCCTCAGACAGTATGGTAGCCCCCCAATTATCCATCAAGGGTGTTACTCCAATAGCAATGCAAGCCCAGCCACAAGAAGCAAAAGCCCCTGTGCAGCTTAATTGTGATTCGGCTCATGCCATCGCCTCAATGACTGAGGAGCAATTTGTCAAAATCCTGCCTGAAGATGAAGCAGAAGCCAGACAAATGCACAAAAAGGCAATTGACATTCAAGCCAAAACCCAACTGCTCTGGGCGAATATGAAAGATGCAGTGGCTTCCTCTCATTTTAGATCGATGCGAGTAAGCACGACCGATGAAAGCGATCACAGTGCACTCAGTCAAAATATTCCTAGTTATCAAGAAATGTTTGGGGATCTTGACTATCTAGATTGCGAACATTGTGGCTCAATTTTTGGTGCTGCGGCTTATTTTGTCGATTTAATGCGGATTGTTGACCAATATATTACTGAACCCAATCAAAATACTATTCCTGAAGGTCTAACATTAAATAAGCGTCGCCCGGATTTAGAAGAAATCAAACTAACTTGCGAAAATACTAATACTTTAGTTCCTTCTCTACAAATTATTAATTGCATTTTAGAAGCACGAGTTGGACTGCAATCTCTAGCTACAGAAAAATATCCCTTTAACCTACCTTTTAATTTTCCCCTAGAACAAATCCGCAGCTATTTAGGGCATCTAAAAACTGATTTAGCGAGTATATATCAAACTTTTTATGTTGACGAATTAGCTATTGCTAGAGAATATATCGGACTTTCTCTAGAAGAATATGATTTCATTACCAATTCCAAAACTGACCAAAAAGAATTAAAAAAATTCTACGGAATTGAAGACTTAGAAGGTCCAAGTAAAGTTGAGACATTTCTCAGTAATGTTGAGACATTTCTCAAACAAACCGGATTATCCCGAACAGAACTGGCGGAATTACTGGAGCAAAACCTCCATAAAAGCGAACTAGATAATAGGTTAAACTTCTATATCAATAAATTTCTAGACAATAATAAAGCCGTTCAATTCAAACAAATCACAACAGAAGAGGCGAATGCTGGGGAAATTCCAACTATCGAAAACCTGACTCCGGCAATTTTATACCGAATTCATCGTTTCATTCGCCTTGCTAAAAAGCTGAACTGGTCTTTCACCGACCTTGATTGGGTGCTGACTTCAATTAAGGCGAATAAAATTGACGCAGAAGCAATTAAAAAAATTGCCAAAATTAAAAAGATACAAGCTCAATATAAATTGCCTCTAGATGTTTTGTGCAGTTTCTGGCACGAGATAAAAACTATCGGTATTGGTAGCAATCCTGAAAAGCCACAAGATTTGCCTGAAAAGCCACAAGATTTGTTCAACCGGGTATTTAATAATCCGTTTAAAGAAATTCTCGGTGACAAGTTCTTTTTTGCTCTTCCACATGAGAATAAACAAATTAAGTTAAATGACCTCGAACGAGAAACTGAAACTAATCCGAATGTGCTAAGGATATCGGCTGCTCTTCGGCTGAGTACTAATGAATTAATTGACATTTTAAGAGCAATTTGGGGCAAAAAGAATCAAGAGAATACTGTGAAATTAACTCTTGAAAATTTATCCCAGCTTTTCCGCACCAGCCAAATCTTGCGATTACTGGGATTAAATATCGAAGAATATCAAGTTTTATTGAGTTTCCTTCATATAGATATAAAATCAATCAGTTCTCTTTCTATTGACCAATTTATCCAAATTACTGAGCTAGCAGAATGGGTAAAGTCATCTCAAATTAAGATTGATGAACTAGATTACATTATTACTGGTAAACTTACCTCGAATCTTGATATCAGATATTCAAAAACTGATATCACTGCGAGAATACAATCATTACAGCAGTTAGCTGTTGATTCACTGATTAAATTCTCTGATTTTATCGGTGAAGACATTGACAAACAAAAATCACTAACTATTTTTGATAAATTATTAGAAAATAATTACATCGAGGAATTTACCAGCAACTATGAGAAGGTTATGGAAATTAAACCTGACCAGAAAATTGCGATTGTCCTGAATAGCGAAATTAACAAGAATGCAGAATTTAAACAGAAGATTATAAATATTCTAAAAGATGAGAATCAGCTAGACGGGAATCAGCTTGAGCAGCAAGTACTGCATTTACAAAAAATAATTCAAAACGCTTATGACAGGCAGAAAAAAGTAATAAACGAGATTGCTGCAATTTTCGCTAACGAGATTGCTTCATCTTTTGCTATTGAAGCTGATTTAGCTGTCAGTTTACTTGATTTTGCTTCTATTGCTGTTACCGACACTCCTAATTATATCCGCTTTCTTCTCACTTGCGTGAAACCAGAACAATTTCTGTCAAGAATATTGCTACTGACTCAGAAACTAGAACTAACTCCCACAGAACTTAAGTGCATCGCTGACAATAAAACAGCTTTTGGTATTGAGAATCTATCAAAGTTAAGCATAAACAACATCCAAACTATTCATCGCTTTAAAGGATTAATTGTAGCTTTTGGTGACGACCAGAATAAATTGGTTGAATATTTTGCCTCTGTCTCTAAAAATGGGGAAAATAATCATATTGAGGAGCTTGCTAAGATTACTGGTTGGAAGTCCGAACAGATTTATCTACTAGTTTCCCTACTGGTTTCTTCACTAGAGAAGCAAGAAAACAATCAGTTAAATCTTGACAGCAATTTACACAAAACAGTTGAAGGTATTAACAAATTAAAACAGTGCTTTGACTTAAGTCATCAACTGGGGGTTAATATTTCCTGGTTTACTAATTTACGGAATCTGGAAAAATTACCCCTTGCAGGAGAACAAGAAATAAATGGAAAAACTATTAAAAATTTGGAACTAAATTGGGAAGTCTATCAAAATGCTTCTCAAGCAGTCAGGAAAATAACTAAAACTAAATATGACGATGAGCAATGGGTTAAAGTTAGCGAAAAACTCGAAGGCGGACTGAACAAGCGCAAGCGAGATGTACTAACAGCCTGCCTCTTAGGTAAAAATAACTATGAGAATTTGCGTCATCTTTCTCAAGAACTACTCATTGATGTAGAAACCTCTAGTGAAGTTTCGATTTCCAAAATCAAAGAAGCAATTCTTGCTATTCAAACTTATTTGCATCGCTGCCGAATGGGATTAGAACCAGGGGTAAATCAACTAAACATTCCCGAAAATTGGTGGCAATGGATGATGAATTACCGGGTTTGGGAAGCAAATCGTAAAGTATTCTTGTATCCCGAAAATTATCTCGACCCCAGCCTACGGAAGATAAAAAGCCCAATTTATAAAGAACTTGAAGATGAGTTACTACAATCAGAAATCACTCAGGAGTCGGTAGAAAAAGCCTACGAAAACTATTTTGAGAAATTTGCCGAAATCGCACAACTCAAACCAGCAGGAGGCTATCGCTGCACCGTAGAAAAGAATTCCGGAGCGCAAGACACCTTATATTTGTTTGGCCGCACCGCCACCGAACCCTATACCTATTATTACCGCGAGTGCATCAATCCCGAGGTGGAAAAACCAATCTGGAAAGCTTGGCAGAAAATTGATTTGACTATCAATTCAGAATATATCAATGCAACTTATGCCTTTAACAAACTGCTTATATTTTGGGTAGAAGTAGTTCCCCCCGAAGGCAAATCAAAAACCGAGACTAAAGCAACCATTAAGTATTCATTTCACAAATTTGGCAAACAATGGATACAACCCCAAACTCTAGCTAAAGATATTGTCATTAACCAAGACAATTTTGAGAAAAATAAAAAACTATGGACAAAAGTAACAGCATTCTTTATCCCTAGCAATAATTCAGAGCCAGGTCAAATCCTAATTCTTTATGGCAATCTAATTAAATTTGATAGGTATTATCACACTACAAGTAAATTTCAGGGCACTATTTTGACTATCGATTTGCGACAAGAAAATTTGCTTGTTGAGTTACCGGATCATGAGTTTAAAGTTACCCGCAGCCTAATATCTAAAGATAGTAAATTGAAAATAAAAAAAATCAATAATATTTTCTACGATAATCATGATAACGATTTCACAGACTTAAATAATAATATTACGCTGACAGAACCAGAAAATCTGTTAACAGCAAATATGTCTTTCTCTCATGCCTCGATAAAGACAATCGAAAATCAACCAAACTGGTTTACTTTTGATAATGGAGATGAAGCATTTTTAGTTATCCCTAACAAACAACTTAATATTAATAATCAAAATACGCTGGAATTCGGAACTTTAGAAACAAGGTTAAAGCCTGAGGACTCACCAATTAAGACTTTATCAGGGCATACTGGGTTGGTCAATAGTGTCAATTTTAGCCCCAATGGCTCACTCTTAGCCTCCGGTGGCGATGATGGTCACAAAAATAATCAAATCATTATTTGGGATATAGAGAAAGGTGATGAATATTTTCGCCTTGAAGATAACATCCTGTCGGAGGGGAGTAGGGTAGTCTATGATGTAAATTTTAGTCCCGATGGCACACTCTTAGCCTCTGGTGCTGCCGATGGAAAAATCAAAATTTGGAATCTAAAGACAGGTCAAGTAATTCGTACCCTAGAAGGGCATACTGGGATAGCCAATAGTGTCAATTTTAGTCCCGATGGCGCACTCTTAGGCTACGGTGCTACCGATAGAAAAATCAAAATTTGGAATCTAAAGACAGGTCAAGTAATTCATACTCTCGAAGGGCATACTGGGTTGGTCAATAGTGTCAATTTTAGCCCCGATAGCGCACTCTTAGCCTCTGGTTGTAACAGTAATGAAATCAAAATTTGGAATGTAGAGACAGGTCAATTAATTCATACCCTCGAAGGGTTCACTTTACACGTCGTCAGAAGTGTAAATTTTAATCATGATGGCTCACTTTTAGCCGCCATTGGTAGAGGTCGTGAAATCAAAATTTGGAATGTAGAGACAGGTCAAGTAATTCGTACCCTCGAAGGGGATACTAAGCAAGTAAATAGTATCAATTTTAGTCCCGATGGTGCACTCTTAGCCAGTGTTGGTATCGATAAAAAAATCAAAATTTGGAACATTGCTCAGACTATTAAGCTTGATTACAAACCTTCTAAATTTGAGGAGTTATCTTCCTCAAAATTTACCTTTACCAGACTAACCACCACCACTATTCGACAATTAAGTAAAAAAATGTTTATAGGAGGTTTGGATAGTTTACTGACAGTGGATTCGCAACTTACACCAGAATTAGATTTCAATCGCTTCTCTCCTACAGAATTTGTCATTCCTCCTAACAGTAGGCAATTAGATTTTGACGGTCCTTTAGGAATTTATTTCCAGGAAATATTTTTCCACATTCCCTTTTTAGTCGCTAATACCCTAAATTCCAACCAGCGCTTTCAAGAAGCCCAGAAATGGTATCACTACATATTTAATCCTACAATTCAAGATGATCAAAAAGATGATCAAAAAGGACTAGTTGGCTATTGGTCAATGAATAATGAATCTGGTGAGAAAGTTATCTACGATCTTGGAAGTAAAAACCATGGGATTTTAAAAGGGAATGCCAAATTAGAAAAAGTTGAAGACTTTCCTGGTACTAACTCTAGAAATGTGCTGACGCTTGATGGCAATAGTAGCTATGTCAATCTAAACGAAAAAAGTAATCTTAGATTTGATGGTAACAAACCGTATACTATGGCTGCTTGGATCAAGCCTAAAGGTGCTGGAATAATTATTAGTAAATTTAATCAAGGTCATCATGGAGCTTATTTTGTAAAAATTTCAGAATCAGGGGATGTAATAGCTCAACGTGAATCAGCTGGGGAGTTATCATCAAATAAAGTTGTGCCTTTAAGTGAGTGGAGTCATATAGCTATTACCTACAATGAAAGCATTTTGAAAATTTATATTGATGGTAACCTAGCAAATTCTCAAGCTTTAGGAAGTATTCCTAATGACAACCAAACTCGTGTTCTTATTGGTGCATTTTACCGTGACGGAAAAACCACAGAATATTTTGAAGGGCAAATTGCTGAAGTTCGTATTTGGAATTATGCACGTAGTCCCAAACAAATATTTGATGACGTAAGCAGGCATTCATCTGATCGCTTTTGGCATTACCTGCCATTCCGGGGCAATACTCTGCAAAAACTCCAAGATATCTTAACAAACGATGCTGCGATTGATGCCTACAATGACAATCCTTTCGACCCCCACGCAATCGCCCAGTTGAGAATCGGTGCTTACGAAAAGGCGCTCGTCATGAAATACATTGACAACTTACTGGACTGGGGAGACCAATTATTTGCCCAAGATAATAGGGAATCCATTAGTCAGGCGACTATACTCTATCTACTAGCTTATGATTTACTGGGTAAAGAACCAGAAAACCTAGGAAAAAGGCAATCGCCATCTGCAAAAACATTCAAAGAAATCAAAGAACAATATGAAAACCATAAAGATGATATTCCCCAGTTTTTAATCGAACTAGAGAATCACGTTAACCATACTACCCCCAGAGCGATCACCAGCGCACCATTTAACGATCTTAATACCTACTTCTGCGCTCCGGAGAACGAACAATTTATTGCCTATTGGGAGCGAGTAGAAGATCGGCTTTATAAAATTCGTCATTCCTTGAGTATTGAAGGAATAAGACGGGAACTAGCACTATTCCAACCCCCAATTGATCCAGCCGAACTGGTTCGAGCGGTTGCAGGGGGAAGAACGCCTTTAAGTGTGGTGTCCCAGTTGAACTCTGCGGTTCCCAACTATCGTTTCGATTATATGCTTGAGCGAGCCAAAAATATCACATCCACGTTGATTCAACTGGGTTCATCTTTATTAAGTGCTCTAGAGAAAAAAGATGCAGAAGAACTAGCATTACTCAGAAGCAGCCACGAGCAAAGCATCCTGAAACTAGTTACCACAACTAAAGAAAAGCAAATTGAAGAAGCCGAAGCCAACCTTGAATCTCTGAAGAAGAGTTTGGCTTCAGCAGGCGATCGTCAAGCACACTATCAAAAATTGCTTGGAGGATTATTTGGGGTAAATGTAAATGAACTTATTGATGTGCCCTTTGTCAATGTGCCTGGGTTGAATTTAGCGGAACTTGGATCTATAGCTCTGATGGGAAGGGCATTAACATTCCAAGGTATTGCAACTTTAACTCGATTACAAGCAGCTCCTTTGCACTTACTCCCAACTATAGTTGGAACCTCTAACGGGGGTATGAAATTTGGTGATGCCGCTCAAGCAATAGCCTCCGCACTTGATAGTGTTGCTGGCACTTTAAATCAAACCTCCTCTATGGTCTCAACCATTGCCCAATTCCAACGCCGCCAAGAAGACTGGGAACTCCAGGAGAAAATGGCTAACTGGGATGTTCAGCAAATTGAAGAGCAAATCAAAGCCGCCCAAGTGCGAATTGAGATGGCTAAAGCCGAACTCGACGTTCACAATAAGAGCATGGAACATTCCCGCGAAGTGGAAGAATTCCTCCAAGGTAAATTTACCAATCAAGAGTTATATCAATGGATGATTGGTCGCTTATCTATCCTCTACTTCCAAACCTACAAAATTGCTCTGGATATGGCAATGGCAACCCAAAGTGCTTACCAATACGAACTTAATAAAGATGATACCTATATTAACTTCGATTATTGGGACAGCTTGAAAAAAGGATTGGTAGCCGGAGAAAGTTTAATGTTAGGTTTAAACCAACTGGAAAAAGCCTACATTGAGGGTAATGTCCGCCGTTTGGAAATTGAGAAAACCATCTCGCTGCTACAAATAAATTGCCAAGAATTCCAAAAATTGAAAAATACTGGAAAATGCGAATTTGAATTGAATGAAAAACTTTTTGATTTCGACTTTCCCGGTCACTACTGTCGTCAAATCAAAACCATTGCCATTTCCATCCCCGCAGTTGTTGGTCCCTATCAAAACATCAATGCGACCTTAACCCAAACCAAAAATGAGACACTATTAAAACCCAATGTTAGTGCAGTTAACTATTTACTAACTCGAGAAGAAAAGCAACCAGACGATTCTGGTTTGCGCTCTAATTGGCGACGTAATCAGAAAATTGCCCTTTCCAAGGGTACCAATGATACAGGGTTGTTTGAGTTGAACTTCCGCGACGAACGCTATCTACCCTTTGAAGGCACAGGTGCAGTTTCTAAGTGGGAACTCAGTTTACCCAAAGCAACCAATCCCATTGACTTTGACAGCATTTCCGATGTGATTATTACTTTGAGTTACACCGCTTTAGATGGAGGGGATAAATTTAGGGAAAAAGTTACTAATTTAGAGCCATTAAAACAATATTCTCAGGCTTATTATTTCAACCTCAAACAAGCATTTCCAGAAGAATGGCATGCTTTTATGAATTCAAACACAGACAAGAATTCGCAAAAATTTCACTTTAACATTTCAGAAGAGATTATTCCACCTCACATCAAAGATGCCAAACTTACGGGGATAATCTTTAAGCTTGATACCCCTGATATATCATCACCTATGTCCTTTGACACTATTACTATTGGAGGTAACAATATCATCAATGAAAATGATAATTCAATCAATCAAAGTGTAGCTAATAATTGGTTTGGGGATTGGGTGATTAATTTCGACCTAACTAAAAAAGTTCCCGACGGTTTGAAAAAGGAAGGATTTCTAAATCCTGAAAAAATCAAGAATATAGAATTAATCTTGATTTACGAAGGGACAGTAAGTTGGGCAAACTAATATGAAGTCAAGCAGATTAGTTGTGATTTAGCTAATACCGCAGAAACCTCATGCCTAACACTTCAATGGGTGACAAGCACTTTTATCTTACTAGTTTGGGTTGCGATACTTGCAAGTTAGGGCAAGCGATTCCCATGTATTGGAGCGTTGAAAACGGATTGCATTGGACTTTAGATGTCACCTTCAATGAAGACGCTTGTCGCGTCCGTACTAGTCATGCTCCACAAAATTTGTCATTGCTGGGTCGAATTGCAATTAACGCATTGAATTTAGAGCAATCGTTAAAGCGCAGTAACCGTCAAAAATCCAATCGAGCAGTTATTGCAGAAGGCAAGGGATGGGAGGATATGGAGAATTATGGGCTAAGTAAATACCAATGGTTGGAGCAGTTTTTAGCTTTACCCTACGGTATTCCTGGTACTCTAGCAAACCAACATTGCCGGGTGAGGCCAAGCAAGGGGAGCAGGGGGAGAAAATAACTTTTTTTCTTACAATTAACCCCATCTAAATTTTCTTCACATCCCTGGTGGAATGATAAAAGTGGTTGGAATAATGTTCTCAATAATCTTCGTTTAATTGTTCAATCCTTCGTATTTTTTAATTTAATTAAACCTTGGTTAAATATATTTAAAATATCTGAACTATATCAAGGCTTCTTGAAGCTTCAAAGGATAATTAATTATTTCACTGATTCGATTTTCAGTCAGTTGGATTATTGGGATTTCTATTTTTCCTCTGCCTAGAATGACAAAGGAGGGTTAAAACGGTATTTGCAGAATTCATAGTAATGCCTTAATTCCTTATAAATTATCTATTTTTTTTAATTCACTATTTTAAAATGAGTAAACTCTTATAAAATAGATTTTCTATACTTTTACCATTAATTATTGTGACAAATATAATTGCTATAGATCCCATTCTAAATTTCATCGGTTACTAATTACTGGTCACTGATTCACAGAATTTCTTAAAGGTTTTGATATTGCTTTGAACAGCTTTTTCAATTGAACCACCCGCAGCCATAATTCTCATTTCGCGGTTTACTTTCCATTGATAGTCTAATTGACCAAAAAATCGGCGCATTGATTCAAGTAAACTTTGATGATACTTGAGTCCTACGTGAAATCCCTCGTGTTCTTGGGTGAAACACTTTTCCACCCATTGCAAGGCTTCTTGGGTTTCCATACCAAATAATGGAGATTTTAAAATTTTGTAGCAAAACAGCATCAGCATTTTGTCATCTGCTACACAGTGATTCGGAAATACTGCCGACAAACCGCTTAAGACATTCTTTTGAATCATGTATACAATAGAACCAGATATATATTTCTCGTAAGCAGTGGGTTTGGGAAAATCTTTATACATATCTCTGGCGATAGTCTGAGACATGGTGGTATGGAAAGCCTCATCCAACAAATGATAGTAAGATACAGCTGTTGGTGTAGGAATATACTCGCCTTGACGCTCTAACTTGCGATAATACCTTACATAAGAATACTCTTGATTTTTCAAAATCGCATTAGCAATAAAGCGTCCAGAATAATATTGACAAGCCATAAACGGTGACATTCCCCAATGAATGGTGAAAAATC
The DNA here is from genome assembly GCA_039820385.1 of Cyanobacteria bacterium J06635_10. GTDB lineage: Bacteria > Cyanobacteriota > Cyanobacteriia > Cyanobacteriales > Nostocaceae > Rivularia. The sequence continues at coordinate 99 of JBCBQE010000019.1, read as the reverse complement.
TTAGTAAATGACGTGGTGCTGTCCTCCCCGCAAAACCATCTGTGGCTGCGGGGATAGGCTCGTCTTTTGCTTCTAAATCCTTCAAATATTCAGAGTAAT
>JBCBQE010000018.1:5832-21126 GCA_039820385.1 Cyanobacteria bacterium J06635_10 | reverse complement strand
GGCACCACACAAAGTCTGAGCGGTGTCATTCATCAAAGAAGCACTCATGCGAACTTGACCATCTGATTGCAACACCGAACCAGTACCGGCATTAAAACAAGGATTATCTTCGAGCATTTGACAACCCTTGACAACCGCTTCACTTGCACTACCTCCGGAGATTAGCAAAGAATAAACTTCCTCTACTATTTTGTGAAGAGAGCGACGTACCGTTTCCAACCCTCCCTTATCTTTAAGAGAACTGCCAGCCCCACCATGAATAATTAATTTAGGTTGCACCTTGAAATTCATTTTAATGATTAATTGTGTCAGTTTTATAACAGAAAGTTTATCAGCAATTAGCGATTGAACAGAAAGCTTGTCAGCAGGATATGGTGAATTAAAATATCTAATTTTCAGTATTAATACTAGCTTCCGAACGCCGACGACGGCAACGTTCAGAACAATATTTTACTTCATCCCAGCAATCTGCCCATTTTTTGCGCCAAGTAAAAGGGCGTTGACATACGGGACAAACTTTAGATGGTAAATCCGATTTAGAACGGTTTCTTCCCATTATCTTGAGTATCTTGAGGAAAATTATTATAACTGGCAACTGGGGGAGATGAGAATAATTAAAAATATCAAACCTAAAATTATGTAATATCTTTTCCGCTTACATCGGAATTATAAAAAATATGATCGAAAAAAGCTCTGCGCTACGACAGCGCTTCCCTCTGCGCTCCGAGGCTGCAAAAAAATATAATTCTGATGCCAACGGATTTGATATAACTGCTAAGTGCCAACTCAATCAATCCAAAATCAAATAACTCCCAACTACTAACTTTTAACTGTTCACTGTTCACTGCTCACTGTTAACTGCTCACTCCCTATTCCCCAATCGGTAAAAGCAAACGACTAACTACCCTACCATCTGGTAACTGATAAAAATCCAATTGTCCGCCAAGTTGTTTTATTAGCTTTTTACATATTGATAGATGTTTCATGAGTGGTTGTTCTCGTTTCCATTGAGTAAGTACATCTGCATGAGTATCTTGCTGTAACTCTTCTAATAAATGAGGATGAATCGTACCGTTGTCAGTAATAGATACTTCTAAGATTTGCTGTTCCAGACGACGACACCAAATATCTATTCTTCCGCCATTTTGAGAACGATAACAAGCTGCAATTAACAATTCGTTCATAATTAACTCAATTTTCACGATATCGCCGCTTATTGTCAGTTTAGAGTTAGACATGAGCGAATTATTTGTATATGACTCCTGGGCTGGTAACTTTTGTCCCAAGCCATGCACTCCTACCCAGAGTTTGTGTTGCTTGAGAAGTTTGTTAACTGCTTTCAAAGAACGTTTTATTAGAGTTGCGATCGCTACTGTTTCTCTATTAAAAATTAATTGCCACTGTTCAAGCTTTAATAATTCAGTTGTAGAAGCAATAGTATTGTCCAACTGTCGTAGCAATTGCTGATAGCGAGCAAAATTACTGTGGTTATTATAAATACCCAAATCTTTAATTTGACTGAGTAACATAACCGCATTTCTACGGGTATCATCAAAACGCTGATGTTTGTACCAATTTAATTGCTGCAATTCCTCAGTTTTTGAATGAAGAAGTTGTGTAACTTGCTTTTGCCGACGGGACCAAGCTAGTTGCTTGACAAGAGTTTCTACTGCATGCAAAATTTCTGAGGACCACTGACGTTGCCGGTAATCAGCCATTAATATAATCCCAGTGGATTCATATTCGTGCTGCGTGCGTAGAGCTATGAGCCAAATTTTTTCAATGCCAGAACCGCAAAGCCATTGTCTAGTAACCAACGGCAAATCTGAGGCATTAACGCTGACTAAACCTTCTGTGGTTAGTGCTAAGTGAATTAGTACATCAGTTTCGAGTGGTATGTTTATATCGGTGACTACTGTAAAGTGAGTATTAGCAACAACAACAGGTATAATCTTGGCAAATTTTTCACCGGGATTCCAAGATAATAGTACGGCTAAAGGACAGTTGAGAATTGTAGCTATTTGTTCTATGACTATAATTTCCGGTTGCTTTTCTCCTTCAGTAACCTTGGTATTTTCCATGGGTTCGAGAACCCGCAGACTTTGCCCAAAGGTATGCCAAATTTGTTGCTGATGTTGGGTTTGTTGATATAGTTGCCATTGACGGACAATTACTCCCAGTTGTTGAGCAACAACTTGCACTAATTCCTTCTCCACAGTTGTCCAAGAGCGATTGTTTTCGCTAGCAATAATTAAAATCGCATTACTTATCTTTTCAGAAGTGCAATTGCTAACTAATATCGAGCGCAATCCGGCTTCTAGGAAAGAAGAACGCCAGTTAAAAAATCGTAAATCCTCTTCTAAATTCTCTACAGCGACAGCTTGTGTGGAACGCTCTAAAAGTTGTGCGTCTACTTCTTTTAATGTATCTAAACTAAATTTTAAAGGTCGGCGATTTAATGGTTGACTTTGGTAAAAAAAGTTGTATTCGTATACTTCGCGATCGTAAAACAATAATAAAAATCGTGTCGCAGCTAATCTATTTAAAACTTTTGCCGCACAGTTATGTAAAACTGACTCAATATTTTCATCGCTATAAATACTTTCTACAATCTGACTTTTAAGAGTCGCGTCTTCTTGAATTTGTTGGATGGTAGTTTCCATATTTTCCGTTAGGGAAACCAAAGAAATTAAGTCAGCCGCGCCTTTGATAAAGTTTTTATCTGGTTCAGTCCAGATGCGAGGCTCTTTACCTTCGGCCGCTAAAAATCCCAACAAGTCCTTTTGCCAAATAATTGGAGCAGCTAAAAGACTGCGAATACCAAGACGTTTAAGCAGTTTTTTGGTACTATAACTTTTTAGCGAACTACGTCCTTCTCCAATCCAAACAAGTTGATTTACAGACAAAGCATAATAAAAGTCGCTTAAGTCTTCTACCGTAACAGCAGTTTGTGCAATATTTTGACTCGAAAATTTACCTCGGTTGAAAAATGGAGTACTAATCTTACGCCAAAAGTGACGTTCTTGGGGGTCAAACCAGTAAACGTTTGTGTAACTAGGCACGATAAACTGATGAGTGGCAGACACTACAGCCTCTAACCTTTGTTCTAAAGTTGTTAAAATTCTTAATTTTTCCAACAGTCGCAGTAATACTTCATCTGGATGCTTGGTTTGCTTGTATTGCAAATCCATTTCAAGTTGAAAAAGTGCTGCACCGAGTTCTCCCACTACAATCATCAACTGTGCCTTAGCTTCGCCACCTATTAAGTAACCCCAGCGTTTGGAACCCAACATCACCACGCCGAAACAACGATCTTTGTGGCGGATTGGTAACATAATTGTTCCTTGAATATCGAACTTTGTGGCAATTTCTTGCCATGCTTCAGCTCGTTTTTCAATTCGCAAATCTGCTACACCCATCGGACGCTGTTGGATAACAACTTGTTCTAACAAATCACCCGGACTTAAAACTACTCTTTGTTGTAAATAAACATTATTACTATCGGGTGTCGCGCCGCCTTTACCGAATAATATATGATTGAGACGGTCGTAAAGAGCAATCCAAATTAAAGAATAATCAAACTGTTCCTTTAAATATGAAATAGTCTTTTCAATCAGAACATCAGCATTATCCTCTTCCCTCAAACTTTGAAGGATGCGCCCCAACGAAAAAATTTGCTGCTCGGCGGCTTTAAATTTTTGATGCTGCCTCATCTGATTATTGGTAAACATAGCCCGTGTTATATATTAAGATGCCCAAAAAAAACCGCTGACTTAAGCTCTCGATTATGTAAACTGTGAAAGCCGTAATTAAATTAAATTGAATTAAATCAAATTGGATATTTATCAAGTTGCACTTCGTCCACTTTTATTCAATCTGATAAAAGCAGACCCCGAAAACTTGCATTTAAAGACAATTAGCACTTTAAAATGGTTGGCAAATAATGGCAATCGCCAACCTGCTATTTGGGTCAAAAGTCGCTTGCAGCAATCGTTTTGTCTGCGGGATCCGCGTTTGTCACAATCACTGTTTGGACTGCAATTTCCTAACCCTGTAGGTTTAGCTGCGGGATTTGATAAAGATGGTGTCGCCACTCCCATGTGGTCTAGTTTGGGTTTCGGTTTCGCAGAAGTCGGAACTGTTACATCAGTCGCACAACCGGGAAATCCTCGCCCTCGCTTATTTCGCTTACCCAAAGATCGAGCCGCACTCAACCGCATGGGTTTTAATAACAGCGGTGCAGCCGCCATGGCCGCACTTTTAGCAAAGCGTGTTTCAAAGCTAGATCCCCCAATCCCCATAGGTATAAATTTAGGTAAATCTAAAGTAACACCCTTGGAATCAGCCGCCAACGATTATCGTCATAGCTTCGGGTTACTGAAAAAATACGGGGATTATTTTGTAATAAATGTCTCTTCCCCAAACACGCCAGGGTTGCGAAAATTGCAAGATGCAACCATGTTAGCTTCTATCTTGGATGCTTTGCACGAAGAAAATAATTTACAAAAACCAATTTTTGTGAAAATTGCGCCAGACTTAGAGTGGGAAGCAATTGCAGAAATTGTATCCTTAGCTAGCAGTTATAAATTAGCGGGAATTATTGCCACTAATACAACTATTAAGCGGGAAGGGTTAAAAACTCAAATACTTGCTCGAACTGGTAAATCAATCTCAGAAGAAGCGGGTGGAATTAGTGGTAAACCAGTACGAGAACGTTCCACTGAGGTAATTAAGTATATTTGGCAGCAAACCCAAGGACAAATGCCCATTATTGGAGTTGGCGGAATTTTTACGGCAGAAGATGCTTGGGAAAAAATTACAGCTGGTGCTTGTCTAGTTCAAATTTATACAGGATGGGTTTATCAAGGGCCTGGAATTATACGTCGAATTCTTCAAGGCTTGCTTATGAAGTTGGAAGAAAACGGATTAAATTCCATTTCCGATGCCGTGGGTAATGGTAATGAGAAGTTAGGAGTTAGGAGTTAGGAGTTAGAGGTAATAAAAAAGTCATTAGCCGGCATATTGCCAACTCTTGTGCGACTCTATGGGCAAATAATTCCAAACAAAGCAAAGGGTGCATTTGTTCTTACTCAAAAAAGAACCGCTACATTATGCACCCAAAAAATTGAATATTTAATTTTTAGCTGGATACTTAGCTTTCGTCTTCCACAGGAAAAAATTCCTTAGTATCCCGAGAATAAGTCCAAGCAATTCCATCTGGATCTTTATTACGACTCCATTCAGGAAATTGTGGATCGTCTCTACGCTTAAACACTGTGCTGGAATAAACTCCTAAACGTTTAGCAAGCTCTGATTGAATCAAAGAACCCAAAAACAGTTGCTTTTCTAAAGGTTTATTGACGTGTTCTACTTGTTCTAGAGTTTCTTCTGGTAACTCTTCCTCCACATGAGTCGATTGTGCAATTGCAACTTCTGGCTCAATTTTCACAGGAGTAGGTTCAAGAAGTTCTTTGTTTAAAGTTGGTGTAGCTTCTTTACTAAAATCGATTTCTGGATCGCTACTGTCAAGAATGCTGCCCAAAGTATTGGCAGTCATAAAGTAATACACTTTATTTCCATCATCCGAGTCAGCAATACTCGCGCCAAATTCCGAAGCTTTAGCATCCAAGTAACGCTTTGCCTTGCCTCCATGAAAATTACCTTGCAAAGCCAAATCCATAGGGGTAATTCTGCCTTGATTTTCCCCGATTAACTTTTGGAAAACTGGGTTAACTTTACTACACCACTGTTTCCATCGATAGGTTCGCCACAAATTGAACCCGATAATTACAGCAAAGACTCCCAGCAAGAAGCGCCAGGCAGAAACTAGGAAGATAATTAAAAACGAGAGTGGCAAAAGTAGAAGCAAAAAACCCTTGCCCGAGGTTTCTAGTGTTTTTTCACTCATGCCTATTTATTGCTAAGTGATTTATTTTAGGAAGTATTATTATCTTGGCAAAAATTGGGACATTTATTTGTATTGTTTGTAGATTTGTTGGAAAAATTTTGCCAAAACTGACTTGGTGGATAGTCATAATTTAGTCAATATTCAGCCTCAAAACCTTTATAGGTCTATATTTACGTAATTTTTGAGCTTTTTGGCAAAAAAAGTTAAGACCATAACATTTAGGCAAAATTTGGAAATTATGTAATTTAAAATACAACTATTAGCTGTAATGTTACAGATTTGTAATATTTTCTTGTTATTAGGACTTTGATGGTAACTTTTTTATCTAAAGATTGCCCCATGGGGAATCTTGTCTTTGGAAAACAAAGCGGGCTAGAAGCCTGCGCTAAAAGGAACTACTCCTTTCTCGGCTTTATGATTACCGGCACCCTCGTCAACCGCTTGCGTTCGTCAAAAGTCAAAAGTCAGGATTAGAGAGGGTAGAGGGGGAAAAATTTTATCGGAAATCTTCAAGGGGGGAACGGGAGTAACTAAAATTTTCAAATTTATTTTCTCAACCTCTTGACACTTCATATTACATATACTACATTAATAATACAGACCGAGAAAGGCAGTACGAATTAGTCAAAACTCCTTGTGGAATTTGACTTTAGGCATATGTTTTTCAATGTCGCCGCACACAAATCATCTTTAAATTAAGCAATTTGAGTAGACTTAAACTATGTTGATTAATTCTTCATAAATTATCAGTAAAAACACTAATTAATGAGTCGCAATAAAAACTTACTATGTAACGGGTGGCGGAAATAGTAGACGCGCTAATTTAAGCCTTGATTGAATAACTTGCCCACTTTCCATTTTGGGACGACTAATCGAGGGTTCGCAACTGTCATCTTACTAGTAGGCAAAAGCTATTGATACCTGTTAATATCTGTATACAAACAACAGGTACTAGCTGTGGAAAAACGTTACAAACCGGGCGAATTCGCCAAATTAGTCAACAGAACAGTTGGGACGCTACGAAAATGGGATAGAGATGGAAAGCTTGTAGCAGAAAGAATGCCTTCGGGACACCGTTACTATACCGACGATCATCTTACAGAAGCCCTGAATATAGAAAGGAAACAGCCCGACACTTACAACATTATCTATGCAAGAGTTTCGTCCGCCAAACATAAAACAGATTTAGAAAGACAAGTATCAGCACTGGAAACTTTTTGCTTGGGTAGAGGGTTGATTGTTGGCGAAATCATCAAAGAAGTAGGTGGTGGATTGAATTATACTCGCCCAAAATTTTTGGATTTGATGCAACGCATTGAAAGACGCGAAGTGAACAAATTGATAGTAGGTTACAAAGACCGTTTATGCCGATTTGGTTTTGATTTTTTTCAGCACTTTATAGAATCTCATGGGGGAGAGCTTATTATCGCCAACCAGCAATCTATGTCTCCCGCAGAAGAGTTGACAGAAGACCTATTGGCGGTAGTTCACTCTTTCTCTTGCAGGCTATACGGTGTTCGGAAATACGAAAAAAAAATTGTTGATATGATTTCCGAGAAACCAGTTACAAAACCTGACGATATATTTTAGTATCTATTTATAGTAAACAGAAAAACGAGGAGGTGATGCAGGATGGCGAAAAAGAAATCCCAATTTGACAAGAACACAACATTAGTCAAAAACAAATCCAAAGATCCGAATGCCGATCCTATGCATCGCCGAGTCGGTATAGAAGCCAAGATTGGCTCCAAAGATAGTGTGCATCCGTTTGTCCCTCATTGGGCTGCGGACTATCAATCGATTTATAGAAGAGGAACAAAAGACCTCAATAGTGGGCAACCCAAAAGCAACTTGTCAAAGTCTTATCAAAAGGAATTTGATGTTCAATGGGCGTGGGTAGACTCTCTGCTCACCGATGCCGGTGGCACCATAGAACAACTGAAATCTTCTTTAGAAAACCAAATAGAAGAATTAGAGGTTGATATTCAGTCTGGAAAGGAAAAAGCTCAAAGCCTTATAGGGCAAGTAGAAAAAGAGTTAGCAGAACCTACCAAAAAGGGATGCAAGTGTGTTCCAAAACTATTGATGGGTATTCGTTCAAAACTTCTCAAGAACGCCGCCCAGCAAGAAAAGCTAGATGGGCTGAAAAAGATTGAAGCGCCCAAGGTATGTTTTGGTGGTAGCAAATTATTCAAAGCTCAGTGGAACCTAGAAGAAAATGGTTATTCCAACCATGAGGAATGGCTTGAAGACTGGAAAAAATCGCGTTCTGGTAGTTTCTATTCTGTCGGAAAAGGATCTGCGTCAGGAAACAATCCTGTAGCCAAGATTTATCACGAAGAGGGAAACAATTTTTATTGCAATATCCAAGTTCCTAGATACTTGCAAGGTCAGTATGGCGAGTGGGTTCGCGTTGACTTTGAAGTAGATGGACAACGCAAGCACGATTTGTTATACGCTCTCGAATCGAACAAAGCTGTTACGGTTCAGGTTTTTCGTCGCCGTCAAAAAGATGAGCAATGGTACATTCACCTCACAACCTACGTTCAGCAGACTCCTTGGATTCACACCAAAAAGAATGGTGTTTTGGGTATTGACCAGAATGCCAATAGTCTTGATGTCACTTATGTCAAACAAGACGGAAACTTGGGAACTCGCGATGGGCGGAGAGTCATATTCTCTTTCCCAATACTTGACACTTGGACAACAGGTCAACGCAAAGCAGCGTTGCGCGATATTGCGGCTCAAATTGTCACCGTAGCGGAATTGCTTGGATGCGCGGTAGCGCTAGAGAATTTGGACTTCACAAAAAAGAAAGCAGCGCTCCGAAACAGTGGGTCAAAACGCTACAACAAAATGCTTTCAGGTCTTGTCTACGACGGATTCAGAACAGCTTTGCATTCTCGTTGCGACAAGCAGGGCGTACAAATTATTTATGTCAATCCTTTCTACTCTTCAATTGAAGGGATGACCGTTTTTATGAAAAAATATGGACTCAATTCAGCTTCTAGCGCCGCTTTGATTATTGGGCGCAGAGCGTTGGGTTTCAGAGATATCAGATTACCAAAGTCTTTTAGCAACTCGCTCGTCGTCCCAGTGGATAGCGATAGAGCGAGCCTCCAGGTGTGGGTGAAATATTGGGAAGCCCTCAAAGCTAACAAAATTCGCCGCCATCTTCACTTCGATTCTACAACCATATGCGAGGTTCTAGCGAGATTCGTTGCCGATCAGAATGCCAATCGCAAGAAAGGCAAGAAGAAAAAGCAGCGAAAGGCGTAGTCCTGCTTCAATTTCTTCCTCGGAAGATGTAGACTTGTCGTAGTCCATTTTGGGGAGTCACCGCTGCCCCTCCTAGAGAAACTAGTTATGAACAGTTTTCGACAGGAAAAATGGAGGTGATGAATCAGCAAATCTCGATAGAGTAGAAGCAGTTCTCAATAGCAAAGAACATTTACGCAAAGGGCGTATTCATCCTATTGATGTTTTGAAAGCTCTCAAAACCTATCAGTCGGGAGGAAAATTAGGACGCAGTAAAAAGACTTGGAATCCAGTTAGCCGTGTAGTAGACATTTTGGAAAAAGCGGTGGAACTGTCTTTTGATGTGGTAGAACCTACCGGTAAAGTGTTCATGCACGCCGTTGACATATCCGGCTCTATGTCTTGTAGTACCGTGAGTTCAGTAGGACTTACCTGCTGTGAAATCGCCACCACCATGGCACTTGTTACTGCCAAAGCTGAGAAAAACTATATGATTCGCGGCTTTGCTACCGACTTTCGCGACTTAGGTATTACTGCAAAAGATAGTTTTAGCTCGGCGATCGCTAAAGCTAGGAATCAAAACTTTGGCGGAACCGATGCTTCAGTTGCTTATGATTGGATGATTGAAAATAAATTCAAAGCTGATGTAATTTGTTTTTGGACTGACTCAGAAAGCTGGGCTGGTAGAAGTCATCCGTCGCAAGCTTTAGCACGATATCGCGAAAAAGTCAACAATAATGCTAAAGCTGTGTACGTGACTTTGGCACCTTACCGGATTACCTATGTCTATCCGAAAGATCCATTATCCTGGGATATCGGCGGATTCTCGCCAGGTGTGCCGCGTTTAATTCAGATGTTAGCCGAAGGTGACTTGTAATATTGCGCTTCTAAATCATTTATAGAAATTCTAGAAACCCGGTTTTTTCACAAAATCGGGTTTCTCAATACTACAAATTATTACAATTAATAGAAGACTCGAAAGCATTACCAGATATATTACAAGCTCAAGAAAACAAAATTGCGATAAGCCGCTCACCCATGGCTTCGCGATCGCTATCTGTAGCAAGCCATGATAATTCGCCTTCTTTGAGGGGGAAATTATTTTTGTATTTTCGCGCAACTCGTTTGTAATAGATTTATTTTTGTCGTAGTCTGGTTAAGAAAGGGTTATTTGAATTTCTAGCTACCTACATAAAATATCAAATTTATGAGATTAATTGCTTTAGTATTGCTCTTGCTAAGTATGACCTTTTCGTTTTCTCTACCCGCGAAGGCTGTAACTTGTAGCGATTATAACGGACATGAAGTTTGTATTATTAATATTAAGCGTAGTGCTAAGAGATATTGGAATTATAGGACAACTATCAGTATTGATGGCAAGAAACAGCCGAGAGAAATTTATAACTGTCGTAGCGAATACAAAATTCAACAAAATGGCAAAATTGTCCGATTTGGGGAAGATGGTGTGGGTAATTTAATCTGTAAGTTTTTTAAGAAGTAGTTAGTATTATCTGTTCGATCGCAGTAGTTTTGAATAAATTAAACAGCAAAGACAAAGGTGCTGAGGGAAAAAATACAAAGAGATGTAGAATTTTATTTGTTCTGTGCGACGAGTATACAGGCAAGAATAAAGACGGTAAAGCCTACATAGCTAAATACGGTTATCCAATCTTGCCAATTTGGGGGAAGTATTAAAGATGCCTCGTTCATTGATGAAAGTGATGAAATCTTAAATGTTCTTTTTAGTCCATTTTAATGGAATTTGGCTACAAAAGCGGAGAATCGATTCCCTGGCGGTTGTGGTAATGCTCAATCATCTACAGATCGGAATAACTAAGATTTTTTAAATTTTCTTGACAAATCCCCCGGAGAATTACAATTAAACAACATTAAAGCTGTTTTTTCATCAACATCTAAAGCTTCTACCTCAATACCTGAAAGCAACTCTTGAAACGAACGTTTTCCCTTTTTCAAAAAAGTATCTAATTCTGTTTTGATTTCTTTTCGATAAAAAGCACACATCGGTTCCCAAATTTGCGAACGTTGAGGAACGAAAGCCTTTGTTGAAGTCGGAATTTGTGGAAGTTTATTTATCCAATTTTGCAGAATTCTTACATCTAATAAAGGTAAATCACAAGCAAGTAATAATATCCAATCAGCGTAAATTTGTGGTATCCCTTCAGATAAACCATTAACTGGCCCTTTTCCACATTGAGTTTCAATTAGATAATTACAATCTGGCGGCAAAATATTTTGATAAAGTTCAGCCCAGGGAGTCAAAATATAAACTTGTTCGGTACAAGCAGCAGCAACTTGATAAACCCTTCGTAACATCGGCGTACCTTTGTAGAGTACCAGTGCTTTATCTGTGCCCATGCGAGAACTTTTTCCACCAGCGAGGATTAAGGTGGCGATTGGGAGGCAAGGGTAGGGGGAGACAAGGGGAGAGGGAGACAAGGGGAGGATGAGAGGGGGTAGATAATTTTTCTAACAACTAACAACTAACCATTAACTCACATCAGCCCAAATTCCTGAACTGCTGGATAAAAGTTCTTATTTTCATGGCTAGGGCGGCTAAGTTTTATTAATGCAAAGCGCTGTAATGGCGCAAGTTGTTTCCATTGTTCGATTGTAATATTAACGCGACATTCTAACGCTTTTGCTTGTATTGTTTGAGGAATCTCTTTTTCGTTCATCCAAGGGGGATTCTCTTCTATTGTTAGTTCGCTTGCGGGGCTTCCTGTTTTTTCAATAATCAAGTTTTGCAAAGATTCTCGATATTTTTGACATTCTTCACTGCTCGTACATGGCATTTCAACTAAGGTTTGACGCTCTTTTTCTGTAAATTGATGCCAGTGAGATAATTTCAGTTTGACTCCGCAGTTGTCGAGCTTGAAGCGTACTTGCATGGGTATGCAACGCAAGCTATCCACAAAATCGCTCTCAAATTCAAAAAAATAATTCATTTGACTATTTGGTTATAAAGTTACCAAATCAAAAAGTTTTTCAGCGCTTTTTCTATGTGAAAATATAACTATATTAGCTTCGCAATAGTTTTTCAGCATGTATATAAGTACTACCCAAGCAGCAGAAATTTTAAATATATCAACAGCTAGAGTCCGGTATTTACTAGCTCAAGGTAGAGTTAAAGGAGCTTATAAGGTCGGGAAAATATGGATAATACCTTTATTTGCAGGAAAACCAATTATTAGTCGAGGTAGTCGCGGTCCAAAACCTAAATGGGTTAGACGAGACCCCGCAAAAACAGTTATCCATGTGAATAAACATTCAATTGCACAAAATAAAAAGCTAAAAGAACCAAAACCGGTAATTACTGTCAAACACCTCAATAGCAATACCTACGGTCATTCGGTAAAGATATATGGTCCTTGCGAAATAATTTATCAACCTGAAAAACCGTTAGGTTGTGGTGCTGCACTTTGGGTTCAAACTCACTCAAGAGTGGAAGTAAAACGCAAAAATTATCAGAATTTAGAAACAAAAGTAGATAGTTGTGTAGTTAACGCTGCTTGATTGCTGTTCATCAAGTCTCACGATTTATGATTTGAAACTGACACCTCGACAAATTCAGAATCAGGTGATGATTTCTGATGAAATAATTCTTGTGAAGCAAAAGGGAAATCACTAACTCTTACAAGTTGCACCGCACAAGCTTTAAGTTCTGGTTGTAAAGATATTGGACAAGCTTGAGGATGAGTAAGGCTGTTGGCTTCGGCATCATCAGCCCACAAAGCGCCCCAGTGCATGGGAACGAAAACAGTTTTGGGAGCTATTGCTTTAGTTACTTTTGCCCGAAATTTTGCTTTTGAACGACGCGATCGCACTTCTACCCAATCACCTTCTGCAATTTCTAATTTAGCTGCATCCCGGGGATGAATTTCTATAAAGGGATGGGGATGCATTTTAACTATTTTCTCTATTCTTCCCGTGCGGGTTTGGGTGTGCCAGTGACCGTATAATCTCCCAGATGTGAGCACAAAAGGATACTCATCACAGGAGGGCTCTGCTAAACCGCGAGAATGATAAGCCGCAAATCTGGCCCTACCGTCTGGGGTATGGAAGCGTAAATCTGTATAGAGACGCTTTCCTTTCCGTGGTTCTTTTTCAGAAAAACCTTTTAATAAAGATGACCAGAAACCTGAATCGTTTTCCTCGATTTCGATATCTGGTTTTTGCGGATCGTACCATTGCATTGGACCGATATGTGCTAAATTTTCGTGATTAATTTCACCCATATCGCAAGGGCGATCGCGAGTTAATTGGACGAATTCGGCATGAACTGCGGCTGCGTCTGCAAAGGTAAATTTATCGTCAAAACCAAGACGACGACCGACTTCGGCGAATATTTCCCAATCGGCTTTAGCTTCACCTGGGGGTTCGCGAAATTTAGGACACAAGGTAACAACTCGTTCTGAGTTTGTCATGGTTCCAGTTTTTTCGCTCCATTGGGCTGCGGGTAATAAAATATGAGCGTAAGCAGAAGTTTCAGTTGGATAATAAGCGTCTTGATAAATAGTGAAGGGAGATTTCAGTAAAGCAGCTTTAGTTCGCTGCAAATCTGGCATACTTACCGCTGGATTCGTGGCTGCAATCCATAATAAATCAACTTCACCAGTTTCCAATCCAGTTATCATACTCCAAGTATCGCGGCCGGGTTGGTGAGAAATTTGACCTGGATTCAAACCCCAAAGTTGTTCTACCTCTGTGCGATGTTGAGCATTTTTCACCGAGCGATATCCGGGGAGAATGTGAGCTAAACCTCCGGCTTCTCTACCGCCCATTGCATTGGGTTGTCCAGTGAGTGAAAATGGGCCAGTTCCGGGTTTGCAAATACTTCCACTCATCAAATGCAGATTAATCAAGGTACGCACTTTTGCCGTACCTTCCCAAGATTGATTAATACCCATAGAAAACAAAGACAAAACTTTCTTGGATTCAGCCCAGTAACGCGCTGCTTCTTCGAGTTTCGCGATTCCAATACCGCATTTTTGTGAAACTCCCAATGGCTGATAGTCTTTGATTACTTCAGCGTAATTAGAGAATCCTTGAGTGCATTCATCGATAAATAGGCTATCAATGGCACCCCAGCGCATTAACAAATGAGCAATACCATTGAGTAGATCGATATCCGTTCCAGGATTAATTGCCAAATGTAGATCGGCAACTTCCGCTGTCTTCGTGCAACGGGGATCTACAACTATCATTTTGACGTTGCGATCGCGTTTATGATGCTTCCGCAAACGGTTAAAAACAATCGGGTGACACTCGGCGGTATTAGTACCAATTAAAAAAGCGCAATCGGTTAATTCTAAATCTTCATAACAACAAGGTGGCCCGTCAGCGCCGAAGCTTTGCGTATAGCCTGCCATGGCAGAAGACATACACAAACGGGAATTGGCATCAAAATTATTAGTTCCCAAACAACCTTTGAGCAGCTTTTGGGCAATATAATAATCCTCAGTTTGAAACTGGCCGGAACCATACATACAAATAGTATTTGAATCACCGCGATTTTGGCGAATAATTTGAATGCGCGAGACAATTTTATTAAAAGCTTCATCCCAACTGACTCGACGAAATGATTCTGACAAAGAATCTCGCATCATTGGGTATTTCAAACGATTTTTATCAAGTGATTCCGCAACAGTAGCTCCTTTAACGCAAACCATACCTTTAGATGAAGGATGACTTTTGTCGCCAACTACTTTCCAAATAGGATTACCTTGACTATCTCGATGAGTTGCACGCCCTGATGCTGCCGGAGGAAAAACTTCTAAACCGCAACCAACACCACAATAAGGACAAAGAGTTTTAACGGAGTTAGACATATATGATGGTTGTTATTAAATTTAATAAAATTTGAAAAGTAAATTATGTCTTGAAAACAATTTTTGAAGACATTAAATTATTTTGACTCAAAATTTTCTTGTAGGGTGTGTTACGGCACTAAAAAATCTTGTTTTAAAATTGCCATTTAAATCATGCCATAACGCACCATTTCGTTTCTCTCCGTTAATGGGTAAGTTCGATTGTAGGGTGTGTTACGGCACTAAAAAATCTTGTTTTAAAATTGCCATTTAAATCATGCCATAACGCACCATTTCGTT